>JBIOEC010000043.1:0-7608 GCA_044445645.1 Gammaproteobacteria bacterium
CAGCAGCCGGGGGCGTAGGCATTCAAACCGTGCGTTTCTATCAACGCTCAGGCATTCTATCCATTCCTCATTCCGGTAAAACCGGGTACCGAGAATATGATGACAGCCTGTTGCAACAACTGCGTTTTATCCGTAAAGCACAATTGGCAGGGTTTACCCTTAAAGAAATAAAAGAATTGATTACCCTGGATCCAAAAAAAGATCACTCACGCATTCAAGAAATGACTCAAACACGACTTAACGAACTCAAAATAGAAATTGCCGAGCTGCAAGAAGTATATGGAACGTTACATCAGTTACTGAAACATTGTGAACATGATTCGCATGAAATTACCTGCCCTATTATTGAAACACTGGGAAAAATGTAGGGCAACCCTACCTCACTACAACTCCATTTGGGTACCCAGAGCGACAACGCGGTTGGGAGGGATTTTGAAATAGCTAGTCAAGCTTCCAGCATTGCGAAACATCATCATGAATACTCTTTCGCGCCAACGTAACATCTTTCGCTGTTTACTTTGAAATAAGGTTTCTTTTCCTAAAAAGAAGGAGGTTTCCATCAATGAGAAACTCAAACCTTTAGACTCACATAACTGTAGCGCCTTAGGAACATCTAGCACATCTTTAAAACCAAATCTTATCAGAATAGTATAAAAATTATCCGACAAAGGCGCAATTTCTACCCGTTCATCCTCGGTTACATGCGGCACATCTTCTATCTCTACTTTAAGTACGACCACACGATCATGCAATACTTTATTATGCATTAAATTATACATTAAAGGACGCGGCACACTTTGCAGATCTGAAGTTAAAAATACCGCCGTACCCGGAACTCGGATCGGGGCTAATTGTGGAATGTTGTGTAAAAAAGAACTGAGCGGCACAGCCTCTTCCTTCACCCGAGCAATTAACAATCGGGTTCCATGACGCCAAGTGATCATGATGGTAAAAACAATAAGCGCAATCAGAAGCGGCAACCACCCGCCTTCCATTATTTTAATCAAATTAGCGCTAAAAAATGACAGATCTACCAATAAGAAAAAGCCAAAAATTAAAGCACTATGCCACCATGTCCATTTCCACATATGCCGAATAACTCGAAAAGCTAATACAGTGGTGATAATCATGGTACCGGTTACAGAAAGGCCATAAGCGGCAGCTAAATTATCTGAGGATTCAAAAATGAGAACCACCATAATCACGGCAAAAAATAATAACCAATTAACAACTGGAACATAAATTTGACCCATTTCTTGCTCTGAGGTGTAGCGTATTTCTAAACGGGGTAAATAACCTAAACGAATTGCTTGTTGGGTCATGGAAAAAGCCCCTGAAATCACCGATTGCGAAGCAATTATTGTGGCAATAGTCGCCAGTGCCACCAGGGCATACAAAGCCCATTCTGGTGCTAATAAATAAAAAGGGCTATGAGCTGCTGTCGGGTCTTGCAACAATAAAGCGCCTTGGCCAAAGTAATTTAGCCCTAGTGCTGGCAATATCAACCAAAACCAAGCAATACGAATTGGACCTCGCCCAAAATGTCCCATATCAGCATAAAGCGCTTCAGCACCTGTCAAGGCTAAAAATACGGCACCTAGAGCAACAAAACTCAGAATAAAATTTTGTTCAAAAAATATTAAAGCATAATAGGGATTTAATGCATGCAACACTCGGGGCTGTTCAATAATAGAAAAGAATCCCAATACTGCGATCACCAAAAACCAAAACATCATAACCGGGCCGAAAAATTTTCCAACCGTAGCCGTGCCTTTTTGCTGAAAGAGAAATAAAGCGACTAATATAGCCAAGGTCAGCGGAATAACAAGCTCATGCAGCCCAGGTTCAGCCACTTTAAGCCCCTCCACCGCACTTAACACAGAAATGGCTGGCGTAATAACACTATCCCCATAAAATAAAGCGGCACCTAAAATACCTAATGCCATAATAAACATATACTGCCGCTGGTTCTCGCGTACATTGCGTATCGCTAAAGCGGTGAGTGCCATGACGCCGCCTTCTCCATTATTATCTGCGCGCATCACAAACATGATATATTTTAAAGACACCACAATAATCAGTGACCAAAATATAGTGGAAAGAATACCTAACACATTCACTTCTGTGGGTTGAATTGCATGATGTCCTGCAAAAACTTCTTTTAGCGTATAAAGAGGACTTGTTCCAATATCGCCATATACTACCCCGATAGCACCAATAACCATCGCAGTGAAGCTACTAGTAGAGGAAACTTTATTTGACACCATTGTTGACATGTTTATTCTTATTTTAAATTAATACCTTATCCACTGCGCAGCAATTCCCGGCGACTGCTCGCCGGGAATTGCTTCCTTGTTTTTACGAGGCCTGCAGCAAAGCTGCAAGCCTCGGTCAGGGGAAAGAATCGCGATTCTCTCCCCTAACAACCCCTCATCGCGAGAAGTATTTCAGCAAATTTTCAATTTTTTACTTAAAATTTATATTCGCCGGGAATTACTGTTCACTGCACTGACCACTTGCGCAGGTAATAGATCTTTAAGACAACGCAAATGACCTAACGGGCACTCACGTTGGAAGCAGGGGCTGCAAGATAAATTCAAAGATAAAATTTGTGCTTGGTGACTCAAAGGTGGAGTAAATTTTGGGCTAGATGAACCATAAACTACAATCACCGGTTTACCTAATGCTGCAGCTATGTGCATTAATCCTGAGTCATTAGTCACTATGGCAGAAACTTGTGACATTAAATCGATCGCTTCCACTAATTTGGTTTTACCGACAAAACTCATGCAACGATCGTGAGTTTCCGACATAATTAAATCTGCAGCATCTTGTTCTTTGGGCGATCCAAATAACCATACGGCCCAACCTTGATTCAAATAATTATTAGCAACTTCAGCATAATATTCAGCGGGCCAGCGTTTAGCAGGGCCAAATTCTGCACCGGGACAGAGCGCTAATATGGGTTGCTCTGAAGGGAGAATATTAAATTTCTGTAACACCTCAGCACGTTGGCTTGGTTGCACAACCAGTTCCGGCCATGGCAACGTAGATAAATTATATTGCGCACCAAATTCATGCCAATTAGTATCTCGTGGAAAAGCCAAACAAGCAAAACGTTGAATCATCAAGGGCAACGCTAGAGGATCGAGATGATGAATATCATTGATTAATCCCCAACGATGTTCACCCAACCAGCTCGTACGTTTAGGAATGCGTGCAATAAAAGGCACTAACGCAGATTTCCAGGAGTTTTGTAATATAAACGCTTGATTGTAATGCTGCGCATGTAATTCTCTGCCGAGTTTATAACGATAACTCCAACCAAACTCGCCATGCTTGGCTGGAATAGGCCAGAGATTATTGATTTCCGGCATACGAGAAATGAGTGGAGCAGTGGCGGGTGGCGCAACCACATCAATTTGGCTAGTAGGATTTTGCGTACGCAATAGTTTAAAAAACGTTTGCGCCATCACCATATCACCGACCCATGCGGGCCCCACAATTAAAAATTTATTCATGCTTCCTCTAATAATGTATACTCAGCTCCACAATATGGACACTGCGCATGCCCGGTTTCCTCAATAGGTAAATAGACTCGTGGATGACTATTCCACAAAACCATATTCGGCATAGGACAACATAATGGGAGATCTTTGTGAGTAACGGTATATTGTCTTTGCGCGTTAGCTGGCAACAATGTTTCTTTAGGTAAATTTTCTGGGGATGGCATTATTATATCCTCGCTAACCAGTCATTATATTTTGCATTTTTCCCGGTAATCACATCGAAATAGGCATTCTGCAATTTATCTGTAATCGGTCCACGTATTCCTTTACCAATATTGCGACAATCCAATTCGCGGACGGGCGTTACTTCTGCTGCAGTACCCGTAAAAAATACTTCATCTGCAATGTAAACTTCATCACGAGTAATTAATTTTTCTTGCACGGTATAGCCTAAGTCTTTGGCTAAAGTGAAAATGGTATCACGGGTAATTCCTGCTAAGCAGGAAGTTAACATCGGGGTATAAATGACACCATCACGCACAATAAATATATTTTCTGCACTGCCTTCTGCCACATAACCTTGTGGATCTAATAATAGAGCTTCTTGGCATCCTGCAGATTGTGCTTCGCGCAGGGCAAAACAAGAATTTAAATAATTAGCCGATACTTTGGCTTTGGTCATAGTGGCGTTCACATGATGACGAGTTAATGATGAAGTGCGCACTTTAATACCGCTTTCTAAAGCTTCCTCGCCTAAATAACTTCCCCAGGCCCAAGCTGCGATTATCACGTGGGTGCTTAATGAACGTGTATCAATACCTAAATGTTCATCCCCGTAGAATGCCAACGGACGAATATAGCAGGAGTTTAATTTATTAGCGCGAACAACTTCTTTTTGTGCCTCATTTAATTCTTGCTGTGAATAAGGTAACGGCATACCAGTAATCTGGGCCGAACCAAAAAAGCGTTTAGTGTGCTCTTCTAAACGAAAAATTGCGGTGCCTTGTGCGCATTCATAAGCACGCACGCCTTCGAAAATAGCTGTTCCATAGTGCAGGCTATGCGTTAACACATGCACTTGAGCTTCTTGCCAAGGTATCAATTTTCCATCAAACCAGATGACGCCGGTTTCTTTTAGACTGCCGTACATATATTGCTCCTATTTAACTCTTAATTCTAGGTTCATGTAATGCAGTTCTAATGCATCACTTCTTCCCACACTCTTTTTACTCCATCCCGTAAAGTCTGGTATTCTTCTGCACCCACCACGGCAGGTAAATTCTGCAGTGCTAAACGATGTACACGTTCCAAATAGACTTTATAGGCCGTTTTTAAGATCTCTGCCTGTTGCAGGCTAAGCTTTTGCGCAACCACTAAATCATTGCATAAATGGTTAATATCCAGATATCGCAGCAAAAGAGCATGGTGATAAGCCCCTGACAATACACCATATTGTACTATAAATTCAATATCAATCATGCCCCCTAGGCTCTTTTTTAGATCAAAGGCATTGTCGCTCTTGTTATTACTGTCTCTAGGGCTTTTCACATACTCCAGCATACGCGCACGCATTTCCACTATCGCCTGCTGCAAGGTTTTTTGCTCTGTCTCTTGGCTTAGTATGCTATTACGCAATTGCTTAAACCGCTTATGCCACCGCAATGGGCCTAAAATCAACCGCGATCGCACCAAAGCCTGCTGTTCCCATATCCAGGCTTGATGCTGCTGATAATCCACAAAGCGTTGCCAATCGCTCACGAGTAACCCCGAACTGCCTTCTGGCTGTAACTGAGTATCAATGCGAAATAGAACTCCCATATGAGTAGGCGTGTTTAACCAATGCATCATCCGTTGTGCCACACGCAAAAACACTTCATTGGGATTTTGCTGGATTAATTTTAAAGCAGCGGCATCTTGCGGCTCGTAAATAAAAACACAGTCCAAATCTGAGGTGTAATTTAATTCACGGCTAGCTAATTTTCCATAAGCTATAATCGCAAACGGTAATTTTTTAGTATTATCCAAATCCATACTTAATGTCTGTTCCAGCAAAGTGGTATTTTCCTGGTTGCGATCTGCAGGCGGATTAATTTGTTGCCGCCAGACTAAAACAAATACCATATGAATAATGGCTTCCGCGATAGTAGTTAACGCACGACTTGCTTGTGAAGCATTGAGCAGTCCATTTAATTCTCCAGCGGCTACCCGCAAAAAATTGGTACGTTTAATATAGCGCAATACATCCAATTGTTGTTCTACATCCGTCACGCGAATTTTGGCTAATGCATGCTTTAATTCTTGCAAAATACTTTGTCGTGTGGGGATTTTTCTCAGTAATTCTGGGGATAATAATTCATCTAACAAGGCCGGATAATGAATTAACTCCTGAGTGAGCCATGAACTGGCGGTACAAAGTGTGATGACGCGCCGTAACGTGGGTGGATTCTCTAATAATAATACCAAGTAAGCGCTGCGTTTTACTACCGCCATGATCACGTCTAACATCCGAGTTAAGGTAAGCTCCGGGTTTTCAACACCTACTATTTGATTTAACAATGCAGGAATACATGCCAGTAAACGCTGGAGTGCTTGTGGTGTTAAATGACTGCATTGCGGTAACTCTGCATAACGGCGTAATAAATTGTAAATAGGCTGTGGTGGAGAAAAACCCAAATCTTCTAGAATAAGTAAAGCATCGCTTTCTTCAATCTGATTTTGCCAGATTTGTGCCACGTGAACTAATGTCTGATTTTTTTTCTCTACTTTATCCATCATTTCCGGAGGTGCGGAGTACATTTCAAAATAATTAGCAACTTGTTGTCGATAAGCATTGAGGGTTTGTAGAAACAGATCCCAACTTGGGAAATTTAATGCGTAAGCTAAGCGTTCTTGTTCTGTTGTTTGTTGTGGTAATACATGAGTTTGTTGATCATGTACGGCTTGTAGAGCATGTTCAGTTTGGCGCAGAAAAATGTAAGCTTGTTGCAAATGTCCCGCCACTTCTTCGGTTAAGATATGTGCCTGCACCAATGCATTTAAGGCCGTAAAAAAATGTGTTTGTTGTAAATGTGAATTTCGGCCACCGCGCATCAATTGATGCATTTGCACAATAAATTCAATACTGCGAATTCCCCCTGCACCTAATTTCACATGATCATGTAGTCCTTTATATTGTACTTCTTGTTGAATCATTTCATGCATTTCGCGTAATGATTGCAACACGCTGTAATCCACATAGCGTCGATAAACGAATGGACGAATTAACTGATTAAACTCCTGTTTTGCCGACTCGCTTCCTGTAATGGGACGCGCTTTGATTAAGGCATAACGCTCCCATTCACGACCATTCGCTTGATAATAATTTTCTAGTGCAGTAAAACTGGCAACTAATGGACCACTTTCCCCAAAAGGACGTAAGCGCATATCGATTCTAAATACATAACCATCTACCGTTAGTTCATTAAGTACTTTGATAAGTTGCTGAGCCAGGCGCAGATAAAACTCTGCGTAGCTCAAATCACTGTTGATGAGTTTTCCATCTTCTGGGTAAGCAAACAATAAGTCGATATCAGAGGACAAATTAAGTTCTTGACCGCCTAATTTACCGAGCGCGACCACAACTAGGTGCTCATCATCTCCTTGTGCGTTTTGTGGAGCGCCATATCGAGTGCACAACCAAACAAATAATTTTTGTTCAGCAAACTGTACAAGGCTATCGGCCAGTGAGGATAAGTCGCTCAAAGTTTCTTCTAATGGTGCCCAACCTAGGCTCATGCGCCAAATAATTCTTACCATCGCGCGACTACGAAACTGACGCAATTGTTTGGCCAGCTGTACAAAATCGGTGGGATTGAGTTCTGCCAGTTGCTGTTGATAGGTTTCCTGGTGATAAATTTGCTGAAAGTCTTTCTCTAGGCCTTCAGCTAACCACTGTGGATAAGCGCGGCACTTTTCCTCCACCCAGGGGCTACAACGAAAAATACGAGCGGTAAGGTCTGGAGTTTCTATATTCATCATTAATTAAAAATTAAATCCGTCCGGATTGTGCTATAAGGTCTGAAACACATTGCTGGAAACTTTAATGCTAAAGCTGTGGTAC
>JBIOEC010000044.1:0-7602 GCA_044445645.1 Gammaproteobacteria bacterium
GGCATGTGATTTACCTGCAGGCGTTGAAATGGTAATGCCTGGAGATAACGTGAAAATGACGATAAGATTGATAGCGCCAATCGCGATGGAAGAAGGTTTACGCTTTGCTATTCGCGAAGGTGGACGTACAGTAGGTGCGGGCGTGGTATCAAAAGTACTAGAGTAAGAACTGTTCACAAAGACCTGTTTTTTGCTGAAGAGTTAATTTAAAAGACGCCTTGCTACAAAAAACAGTAAGGCGTCCTAATCTAGGCCAGTAGCTCAATTGGTAGAGTGACGGTCTCCAAAACCGTAGGTTGGGGGTTCGATGCCCTCCTGGCCTGCCAATTTTACCCCTGTTCTTCTCTCAATGAGGGGTTGTAAAAATTAGGAAGCAGTTCACGGCGAGTATTCGCCAGGAATTGTTGCCCCCTTTACAAAGGGGTAAACCTAGGATACAATGTGCAGCCTCCTTATAGTAGGGCTGCTTTCTTTAAAGTGGCACTTCTTGACTTAAGTTAAGGGGCAAATTCTTAAGAAATTGGCGGATATGCAATGAAAAGCAAGTGTCCGTCTTTTTTATTCTAAAAAAATCAAAAATTAGAGATATAACGTGACAGATACCGTTAACAAACAATTAACCGCAGCCAAACGACCTGCCAGCCAAACAACAGGGCAAGTGACAGGTAATGGTAGCGATTTATGGAAATGGTTATTGCTTGGTGTAGTAATTGCAATAGGATTAGTCGGCAATTATTTACTTATCGAGCAAAGCCTATGGTATCAAACTGCTCTTTGGCTTGGTGTTTTAGGTGTTGGAGCTGGATTAGTGCTAATCACTACACCAGGCTCACATTTAATACAGTTTTTTAAAGATGCACGATTAGAAATTCGTAAAGTAGTCTGGCCTACGAGGCCGGAAACAATACAGGCAACACTTATGGTACTAGTGGCTGTATTTTTAATGTCGATATTGTTGTGGGTTATTGATTTGGTTTTATTCCGTATCATCAACTTTTTGACTACATGATTTTATAAAAAAGCAGTGATTCCCGGTGAATGAGAAATTAGTCAAAAATGCAGAGAGTATGATGAAATACATCACGCGATGAGGGGTTGTCAGGGGAGAGAATCGCGATTCTTTCCCCTGACTGTGTCATGCGGCTCTGCCGCAAGACACATAAAAACCAGGAAGCAGCTCCTGGCGAGCACTCGCCGGGAGCTGCTGATAAAAAAGATTTCTTTCAGAATAAGGTGAGTGATTAATGTCCAATAAGCTATGGTATGTTGTGCAAGCGTATTCTGGGTTTGAGCATCATGTGAAACGTTTGCTGGAAGAACAAATTCGTCACAGCGGCTTATCCGACTCGTTTGGTGAAATTTTAGTACCTACAGAAGATGTGGTTGAAATGCGTGGTGGTAAAAAACGTCGCAGCGAGCGCAAATTTTTCCCTGGGTATGTTTTAGTCAATATGGAATTAAATGAAGAGACCTGGCATTTGGTACGTAATATACCCAAAGTATTAGGCTTTATCGGTGGTTCAAGTGATAAGCCCGCAGCTATTACTGAGCAAGAAGCGGCCAAAATCATGAACCGCATCGCGGCTGGGGTAGAAAAACCACAACCTAAAACCTTGTTTGAAGTGGGTGAAGTAGTGCGCGTTATTGATGGGCCATTCGCTGATTTCAATGGCGTAGTAGAAGAAGTGAATTATGAAAAAAGCCGTTTGCGTGTAGCGGTATTAATTTTTGGTCGTTCGACACCGGTAGAATTGGAATTTTCTCAGGTAGAGAAGACTTAAAGTAAGCAGTTCTCAGCATAGCTGAGAACTGCTGGGGAGCATCATCATATAGTATGATGCGTTAAATTTACCCAAATTAAGGTGTAAAAAAACATGGCAAAAAAAATCGATGCATACGTTAAGTTGCAAGTAAAAGCCGGCGAGGCTAATCCTAGTCCGCCAGTAGGTCCTGCGTTAGGTCAACGTGGGGTAAATATCATGGAGTTTTGCAAAGCATTTAATGCACAAACTCAAAATATGCAGAAAGGTATGCCGTTACCTGTGGTTATTACGGTGTACAGTGATAGAAGTTTTACCTTCACTATCAAAACTCCTCCTGCATCCTATCTATTAAAACAGGCAGCAGGAATTAAGTCTGGAAGCAGCAAGCCAAACACTGACAAAGTAGGTAAGGTTAATCGTGAGCAATTGACAGAGATTGCTAAGATGAAAGAGCCTGATTTAACGTCAGCAGATATGGAAGCGGCTATACGCACGATTGCAGGTAGTGCGCGTAGTATGGGCATTGAAGTGGAAGGAGTTTAATCATGGCAAAAATATCTAAACGCAGACAAGCTATCAGAGAAAAAGCGGTTCCTGGTACAGTGTATTCTATCCAGCAAGCAATCGAATTACTGAAATCAATGCCGAAAGTGAAGTTTGTTGAATCAGTAGAAGTGAGCATTAATTTGGGTGTAGATACTCGTAAATCCGATCAAATGGTACGTGGTGCTACAGTATTACCCCATGGTACAGGTCGTACTGTGCGTGTAGCCGTATTTGCGGGTCCTGAAAAACAAAAAGAAGCAGAACAAGCAGGCGCAGATGTTATCGGTTTTGAAGACCTAGTGGAAACCGTTAAAAATGGTGAAATTAATTTTGATGTCGTAATTGCTACACCAGATGCTATGCGAATTGTAGGTAAATTAGGTCAAGTATTAGGCCCACGCGGTTTAATGCCTAATCCGAAAGTGGGAACAGTAACCAATGATATCGCTTTAGCTGTGAAAAATGCCAAAGGTGGCCAAGTACAATATCGCACCGATAAAGCTGGCATTATTCATTCCCCAATTGGAAAAATTAATTTTGAGACAGAGCATTTAGTAGGCAATTTAAGTGCATTAGTAGCAGATTTAAAAAAATTAAAACCCAGCAACTCTAAAGGGGTTTACGTAAGAAAAGTTACCTTATCCAGCACCATGGGGCCAGGATTGGTAATTGATGCAAGCACAATAAGTGCATAAAAGTTTTTTGAATTTAATATTCAAGCAGTAATATTCAAAGCGATGGGGGATTCTTAAGAGGGAAAATTCGCCTGGAGCGAATTTTCGCGCAAGCCCGAAGGGCTGGGCGCAGGGATGCGTCCAGCAAAGACGCAGTTCTTCCCTTTAAGTGCAAGTGTGGGCTTTGCCCGCGCGCCGCATCGATAAAAAGCACTTTGGGATGTCGAGATAATCGACCTCTGTCAAAGACCGTAGGAGTTTAGACTTAATAGAAAGAGTAGTTGTTATTACTGTTTCATCCTACGCAGACGGTGACTCCTAGATACATTCACCGTTATTTCGTAACTATTCAGGAAGAAGTGGGAAACATGAAGAGTTACGTTACCTCTAAGTTAACAAAAGGAGGCTGTAGTGGCTTTAAATCTACAATCGAAACAAGAGATTGTTGCACAAGTAGCGGAAGTAGCTCAACAAGCCATTTGCGCAATTGTGGTAGATTATCGTGGCTTAACAGTAGGTGAATTAACCGAATTACGAGCAAAAGCTCGAAAATCAGGTGTCCACTTACAGGTGGTACGTAATACCTTAGCAAAACGTGCTTTAGAAGGTACGGAGTTTGTGTGCTTACAGGATGCATTAGGAGGACCCTTGTTATTGGCGTTTTCCTTAACTGAACCTAGCGCAGCGGCTCGTTTGCTGAAGGATTTTGCTAAAACTCACGAAAATTTAAAAGTCAAAGCATTATCAATTGGGGGCCAGTTATTAGCGGCAAACCAGTTGGAGAAAGTATCGCAATTACCAACCAAAGACGAAGCATTGTCCAAATTGTTATCTGCGCTCCAAGCTCCAATTACCAAATTGGTACGTACTTTGGCAGAACCACAAGCGAAATTGGTGCGTTTATTCGCAGCGGTTCGTGAACAAAAACAATCAGCGTAAAACCTGGGACATATGACTAAGACTCATATGTTTTTTATATTTATTAGGAGTGATTAATTATGGCGGTTAAACAAGAAGAATTATTAGAAGTGATTTCTAATATGACAGTAATGGAAGTTGTTGATTTAATTTCAGCAATGGAAGAAAAATTTGGTGTGACTGCAGCAGCTCCCGTAGCTATGATGGCAGGTCCTTCTGAAGCAGCTGCTGCTGTTGAAGAAAAAACCGAATTTAACGTAATTATGTCTAGCTTTGGCGAAAACAAAGTGAACGTAATTAAAGCGATTCGTACCATTACTGGTTTAGGCCTGAAAGAAGCGAAAGACTTGGTAGAAGGCGTTCCTTCAACTGTTAAAGAAGCTATTAACAAAGAAGAAGCTGAAAAGATCAAGAAAGAGCTTGAAGATGCTGGTGCTAAGGTTGAGATTAAATAGTAGCAGAAATATTAGGGATGCAAAAAATACTGAAATGCATCCCGCGATGGGGGATTCTTAAGGGGGAGAGACGCAGTTCTTCCCCTTAAGTGCAAGTGCGGGCTTGGCCCGCACGCCGCATCGAAATAAGTCGTCGTCGTCTTGAATATCACCGAGGAAATCCATGTCAAATAATCTGTCGTTTACTGAAAAACAACGTCCCCGTAAAGATTTTAGCAGTTTAGAAATAGGAATTAGCGTTCCGTATTTATTGGATATTCAGAAGCATTCCTATGAATTGGAATTCTTACAGCTAAATGTAGCCGAAGATCAACGTGAGAGCAAAGGCCTGCAAGGTGCTTTTTTATCTATTTTTCCTATTATGAATCATTCCGGTAATATTATTTTAGAATACGTTGGTTATCGTCTTGGCTTCCCTTTATTTGATGTTCCAGAGTGCCAAATTCGTGGCTTAACCTACGCAGCACCCTTGCGTGTTAAAGTACGCCTGATTATTTATGATAAAGATGCTCCTGCTGGTGTTAAATCAGTTAAAGATATTAAAGAACAAGAAGTCTACATGGGTGAAATTCCATTGATGACCGAGAATGGTTCTTTTGTGATTAATGGAACTGAACGAGTAGTGGTATCTCAGTTACATCGTTCACCTGGTGTGTTTTTTGAGCATGATAAAGGTAAAACCCATTCATCCGGCAAACGCTTATATTCAGCACGGATTATTCCTTATCGTGGTTCATGGTTAGATTTTGAATTTGATCCTAGAGATTGTGTTTTTGCGCGTATTGATCGCCGTCGTAAATTACCCGTAACTATTATTTTGCGCGCACTCGGCTATAAAGTGCCAGAAATTTTGCAGATTTTCTATGAAAACCACACACTGCATTTTGTAGATAATGAAATTAAATTAGATTTAGTGCCCTCACGCTTGCGTGGTGAAACCGCGTTTTGCAATATTTTTGGACCCAACGAGCAGCTAATTGTGGAAATGGGCCGACGCATTACTGCACGTCATGTGCGTTTAATGGAGCAAGCCAGCATTCAACAATTAACCGTGCCAACTGATTGGGTAATTGGTAAAGCGATTGCACATGATATTATTAACAAAGAAACCGGTGAAGTTATCATTCCTGCCAATGCGGAAATTACCGGCGAAGTATTGGGTATTTTGCATGAGCGTGATATTAATAAAGTCGAAGTACTTTATACCAACGATTTAGATCATGGCCCTTATATTTCTGAAACATTGCGGATTGACCCAACTCAAACGCAATTAGAAGCATTGATCGAAATATATCGCATGATGCGTCCTGGTGAGCCTCCTACAAAAGAAGCTGCAGAAGCATTATTCAAAAATTTATTTTTTACCCCAGAACGTTACGATCTTTCAGCTGTAGGTCGTATGAAATTTAATCGGCGCGTAGGCAGAGAAGAGATTACAGGTTCTGGCGTATTAAATAACAAAGATATTATCGCTGTGATTCGTGAACTCATTAATATTCGCGATGGTCGTGGTGAAGTAGATGATATCGATCACTTAGGTAATCGTCGCGTACGTAGTGTTGGCGAATTAACCGAAAATCAATTCCGCGTAGGTTTGGTGCGAGTAGAACGTGCAGTAAAAGAACGTTTAAGCTTGGCGGACTCAGAAGGTTTAATGCCTCAAGACTTAATGAATGCTAAACCTGTGTCAGCAGCTATCAAAGAATTCTTTGGTTCTAGCCAATTGTCGCAGTTTATGGATCAAAATAATCCATTATCTGAAGTTACCCACAAACGTCGTGTTTCAGCGTTAGGGCCAGGTGGTTTAACACGTGAGCGTGCAGGATTTGAAGTGCGTGACGTGCATCCTACTCACTATGGACGTTTATGTCCGATTGAAACGCCTGAAGGTCCAAATATTGGTTTGATTAACTCGCTTGCGGTTTATGCTCGTACCAATGAGTATGGGTTTATCGAAACTCCATGCCGTAAAGTAGTAAATGGTGTGGTAACCGATGAAGTTGATTATCTATCTGCAATAGAAGAAGGTGAATTTTATATTGCACAAGCGAATGCAACATTAGATGAAAACAAGCGTATCATCGATGATTTAATCCCTTGCCGCCATAGAAATGACACAACATTTACCACCGTAGATAAAGTGGATTATATGGACGTTTCTCCACGCCAAATCGTTTCGGTGGCAGCGTCTTTAATTCCATTCTTAGAGCATGACGATGCAAACCGTGCATTAATGGGTTCTAACATGCAACGTCAGGCTGTACCTACTTTGCGTGCTGAAAAGCCTTTAGTGGGAACAGGTATGGAACGTATTGTGGCCACAGATTCTGGTGCTACTGTGGTAGCACGTCGTGGCGGTGTGGTTGATGCAGTAGATGCAGGACGTATTGTCGTTAAAGTGAATCCTAGTGAAAGACAAGTGGGTGAGGCTGGCGTTGATATTTATGCTCTGACCAAGTATACCCGTTCTAACCAAAATACCTGCATTAATCAGCGGCCTTTGGTGTTTACTGGCGATGTGATTAGTAAAGGTGACGTGTTGGCCGATGGTGCTTCCACCGATAAAGGTGAATTAGCATTAGGACAAAATTTATTGGTCGCATTTATGCCTTGGAATGGTTATAACTTCGAAGATTCTATATTGATTTCTGAACGAGTAGTGGATGAAGATCGCTTCACGTCTATTCATATCGAAGAATTAACCTGTATTGCGCGTGATACAAAATTAGGGCCGGAAGAAATCAGTGGTGATATTCCTAACGTAAGCGAATCAGCACTTTCAAAACTTGATGAGTGTGGCGTGGTATATATCGGAGCTGAAGTATTGGCTGGCGATATTCTGGTTGGTAAAGTGACGCCAAAAGGTGAAACACAATTAACCCCAGAAGAAAAACTATTACGTGCGATCTTTGGTGAAAAAGCCTCAGATGTAAAAGATACATCTTTACGTGTGCCTACGGGTATGAATGGTACGGTAATCGACGTGCAAATTTTTACACGTGATGGGGTAACTAAAGATAGCCGTGCCCAAGCTATTGAAGCTGCACATTTAGAGCATGCGAAAAAGAATTTGGATGATCGTCAACGTATTTTGGAAGATTCCTTATTCCATCAAGTCAGTGAGTTATTGATTGGACAAGAGGCATTGGGCGGACCAAAAGGCTTTAAAGCAACTAAGTCAATTGATCAAGAATCATTAGATAGTATTTCTCATGATAAATGGTTTGCAATTCGGTTGCGCGATGA
>JBIOEC010000045.1:0-7571 GCA_044445645.1 Gammaproteobacteria bacterium
ATTTTATGCCAATGACTTACGCTTTTTACGTGAATTCAATTAATTATGAAAATATCATACCAATGGTTAACCGAGTGGGTAAACATAAAGCAATCTCCTGCAGATCTAGCAGAACTGTTAACCCAAGCTGGATTAGAAGTCGAAGACTGTTTGCCCGTTGCTGATGATTTCAGTGGTGTGGTTATTGCTGAAATAAAAAATGTAGAACGACATCCAGAAGCGGAAAGATTATCGATCTGTCAGGTTGATGCCGGTGATGGCAAGTTGCATACCGTAGTTTGTGCTGCGCCTAATGTGGCACCTGGCATTAAAGCCCCTTACGCACAAGTCGGCGCTATGTTGCGCAAGCAAACGGCGCAACCACAACACATTCAAGAAACCACGTTACGTGGGGTACCCTCTGCAGGCATGTTATGTTCTGCTGCGGATCTAGGTATGGCAGAAAATTCTGAAGGTTTATTCTTGTTGCCCAAGAATGCTGCTATAGGTACTGATCTGCGCGATTATTTGCAATTAGATGATAGCGTCCTAGATATACAATTAACTCCCAATCGTGGTGATTGTTTATCCTTAATGGGAATTGCTCGCGAAGTAGGGGTGTTGAATCGTGAGTTGGTGCGATCTTTAACTGATCTACCTAATTCAGCCAATCTGGATCTGGCTGTCACCGTTGCTGATAATGATACTTTTCCCATTCAGATCCAAGCCGAGCAAGCCTGTTGGCGCTATGCTGGACGGATTATTAAAAATATTGATAACACTGTGCCTACACCGGTGTGGATGCAAGAACGTTTGCGCCGCGGTGGTATACGTAGCATTTCTCTAATTGTAGATATCATGAATTATGTGATGTTGGAAGTAGGGCAGCCTTTGCATGCTTTCGATTTATCTACCTTATCCGATGCTATTCAAGTTCGTTATGCGGTTGAAGGTGAAACCTTAACATTATTAGATAATCAAAATATTACCATCAAACCGAATACCTTGATTATTGCTGATACCAAAGGTCCTTTAGCGATAGCCGGTATTATGGGAGGCTTGGACAGCGCTGTAACCTTAGATACCCAGTCGGTTTTTATTGAAAGTGCATTTTTTCATCCAGATGCTATTTTAGGACGTGCGCGCAACTATGGATTGCAAACCGATGCTGCGCATCGTTTTGAACGTGGAGTTGATCCCAGTCTTGCTCTACCCGCGTTAGAACGCGCAACAGCATTATTACTGGCCTTAGGCGGCGGTAGCGTAGGACCGGTGAATGAAGTAACTACGCAATATATTCAGCACACAAAAGAACCTATTATTTTGGAATCAGCTTTTTTAGAAAAAATTCTCGGGGTTGCTTTGCCAGCGAATGAAGTCATGGATATTCTGCGACGTTTAGGTAATAGCCTTACAGAAGTTGCAAATGGTTGGGAAATCAAAATTCCTACTTACCGTTTCGATATGTCGCAGCCTGAAGATCTGATTGAAGAAATTGCTCGTATTTATGGTTATACGCGTTTACCTGCCAAGGCACCGCAGTTAACTATGGCATTGCCTTTTATCCAGCAGCAGCATTTGACAGCAGAAAAGTTTGGACAAGTTTTGGTAGCGCGTGGTTATCAAGAAGTGATTACCTATAGTTTTATCGATCCTAATATGCAAAATTTATGTGATCCAGAAAATCCAGCACTGCCGCTGTTAAATCCCATCGCCAGTGATTTATCCGTCATGCGCACTAATTTGTGGCCAGGCTTATTGAGCACTCTGCAATATAATATCAACCGTCAGTGTGAGCGCGCTCGATTGTTTGAGCATGGTTTATGTTTTATTCAGGCTGAACAACAACCACGTTTGGCTGGTTTAGTGATGGGCACAGCATCTTCAGAAAAATGGCATGCCAATACTTTTGAGAATGATTTTTATACTTTGAAAGCGGATGTTTTGGCTTTATTAGCGTTAACACATGATGTTACACAATTTACTGTAGTTCCCGCAGAGCATCCCGCATTACATCCAGGGCAATCTGCCAAAGTGGAAAATAAACTAGGACAAACAATTGGGTTGTTAGGTGCATTTCATCCCCACGTATTGCAATCGCTAGATATCAAGGGGACGGTTTATGGATTTGAATTAATTCTATCTGCACTGAATCAAGCTAAGTTACCGAAGTATCAACCGCTATCTCCATTTCCGCATGTGCGGCGTGATTTGGCACTTATTTTACAACAAGATATATTAGCTGCCGATGTTATCCAAGTAGCCAGAGAGGCAGCGGGTGAGTGGTTGGTTGATATTACTCTTTTTGATGTGTATCAGGGCACAGGGATTGCTGATGGCTATAAAAGCTTAGCCATTGGTTTGACATTGCAACATCCACAACGCACTTTAACAGATGCGGAAATTGATGCGGTTATACAAAATGTGATTGCCAGCTTGCAAAAGCAATTTCACGCAGAATTACGTAAATAGAAGGTAACTACTCGTGTTCTCCAAGTTTATTGTGGAGAACGCGAGTCGTTATAATAGAAGGAAAAAACCATGGCTGCATTAACTAAAGCTGATTTAGCGGATCAATTATTTGCTGTATTAAATCTAAATAAAAAGGAAGCCAAAGAAATCGTCGACGATTTCTTTGATGAAGTGCGTGATAATTTAGTGCGCGGTGAAGAGGTTAAACTATCTGGTTTCGGTAATTTTGGTATTCGTCAAAAGAGCGAACGTCCTGGTCGTAACCCTAAGACCGGGGAAGAAATTCCAATTTCCGCACGTCGTGTGGTTACCTTCCATGCAGGCCAAAAATTAAAAGAAGAAGTGGAAAAGTTTACTGGAAGTTTGGAAGCAGAACCGAAGGAAGAGGCATAAGTTTTGAACTGCGCGATCTAATATGCGTATCACAAGCAATATGAGGGATGGAAGTCTTCAATGGACATGTAAAAAATGCAACATGCGGGCGAAAAGTCTACCTAACGCAACAAGTTCTCTTTATTTGCGTACCATATCTGTTTATAATGACTCTTAATAGTATTATCGGGGCGTAGCGCAGCCTGGTAGCGCACTTGCATGGGGTGCAAGTGGTCGCAGGTTCAAATCCTGCCGTCCCGACCAAATAAACCGATCTGTATATTTTTTGATCAGCTAAGATAACCGTCTGTTTTTTATCGATTTACTCCGACTATTCACCGGGTTATCCACATGATAGTGAAGATTTTTGTGGATATCTTTTTTAGGAACTTAGATGCCACTCAGAATTTATCTATTTATACTCCTCATACTTACCTCTAACTTAATATTTGCCACTGATATAAACACTAAAAATGAAGCTGTAAAACAACCCCAGAAGCAAACCCAGCAAGAACAGCCCAACAGCCCGCAGATCCCGGCAAATTACTACCAAAACTTAGGACTTCCGCCGATTAATAAGCCATGGACTCCAAATGACTATTTACAGGCGGTAACCGTATTAACTCCCGTGGCACAACAAACTCCTCAATATTTGCCCCATTATAGTGATAAAACCGCAGAACCTTATATGCAGCATATGGTAAACGGACAAAACATCTATCAGGTTTTGCAGTTTACTACCGCGCAGCAACAGCGGATTGATTTAATTATTGTGTATCTAGATGGAATCCAGCGGTTATTAGCTCTGTATCAACAATCTATAGGCAAAGCCACACCTTATTACGCGGAATGGGTAGATATTATTGCCATGAGTAGCTATCTAGCCGCTCTGAGTGCCCCTGAGTTACAAGCTTCTCTAGCGAGTGTAGATCCCAGTAACACCGCAAAGAAAGAGGCTGTTACCATCTTACAAACCGCTATGGTGAACCCTGTCATTACAGGGTTGCAGGCCATGCCACGGTTACCCCCCGTTTTGGCTTGGCGCTTAATCCAGCAGCTGAATTACACCATGCCAAGTTATGCACGAACCTTACCTCTAGGCTCCCAGCAGCAAATCTATGATGCATTACTGACCGCTCTGCAACAAGCGCAAAATCAGCAACTTCGTGAGGGGATACAGAAGTTAGCCATGTTGTTTAATACTGCAAATTAACTTGTACTTTAGTGGAGTTCGGGCAATCATTATTTTAGTTTGCGATGATTAATATACCAAGCAAGTCCTAGCAATAATAACAAAATGATAATGATCGGCCAATGTCCAAATCGAACGATGGGAGTAAACCCGGTTGTGCTTTGAGCTTGGGCGGTGAGTACGGCAGTTTCAAATGCCGGGGCTATGGCAGTGATTTCGCCGCGATGATTAATAATTGCGGTTAGGCCATTGTTGGTCGCACGGATTACATATCGCCCGGTTTCTAATGCACGGAATTGAGCGATTTGTAGATGTTGTTTAGGGCCTAATGAGCGGCCAAACCAGGTATCGTTACTAATGGTCAGTAAAATATTTCCTTGTAGGGCTGCGTCGTCGGCAAGCTGCGCATAGGCAATTTCATAGCAAATCAATGGCGAAATTTTCCAATCACCACTAATTAATACTGGTTGTTCGGGATTACCGGGAATAATATTGGAATAGGGCAAATTAAATAATTCGATGATGCCGCGGGTCACACTCCCAAATGGGACATATTCACCAAAGGGTACCAATCGCCGCTTGTGATATAAACCAGTGCCGGTTCCTGTGGCGATAATCCCATTATAGTAATCTGTAGTACCCGGGGCTAACTCCAAAACACCCATAATTACAGTGGCTTGATGTGCGCGGGCTTGTTGGTCCAGTGAGGCTACAATGGTTGCACTATCTGGTAAAGGGATCGGCAATGAAGCTTCGGGCCAAATAATAATAGAACTATCCCAATTTTGTTCAGTGAGGTCAACATACTTTTTGATGATGCTTCTTACAAATTTGGAGTCCCATTTGTGCGCTTGCGGAATATTGCCCTGAATTAAACTGATTTGTTTGCTATCGCCTGTAGGCTGGGTCCATTGAATGTAAGATAAACCAAACCCGGCGATGACTATCAAGATGGCTGCACTAATGCTGATCCAGCGCATTCTGGCTTGAGTGAAAAAAGCATATGCCAATAGAGCGCCTACTGCTACAGTAATGGCACTGGTTCCATATATTCCTACAATAGGAATATATCCGCCTAATGGACTGTCAATTTGGCTATATCCCAAATTAAGCCAGGGGAAGCCACTGAATAACCAGCCGCGTAACCATTCAAACAAGGCCCATAAGGCTGGAAAACCTAGGCACCAAGCAAGAAGAGTAGGGCGTGGAAATAAACGGCGATATAACCAAGCTTGGCCAGCGAAATAGAGTGCTAAAATAGCCACAAATAAAATGGTGATGAGGCTGGCCAGCCAAACAGGTGCAAAACCATGTTCGTGAATACTTACATATACCCAAGAAACACCAATACCGAAAAATCCGCAGCCAAACAACCAACCGCGCCAGAGTAGCTGTTTAGGATTGGGAGAACCCCATACCAAGAGTAAAGCTCCCGGCACCAAAATGGCAATAGGATACATATTGAAAGGGGCAAATGCCAAAGGGAGTAGGGCACCTAGCAGGAGTGAAATAAAGTCTAGGTACCATGGCCTAAGATTTTTCTTATTCACCTTTTGGAGATTCCTCTCCTGCCAGCATTTTTACGATCATCCAATGAATACGTCGTTGATCGGCATTGGTGACAGTAAATACAAAATTATCTAATTCGACTACTTCACCTGCTTTAGGCAAATAGCCTAAATGTTGCATGACCAAACCACCAATGGTATCGAACTCTGCATCACTGAAAGTGGCATTGAAATAAGCATTAAAGTCTTCGATCGGTGTTAAGGCATTGACTGCGTATTCGCCATTGGCTTTGCGAGTAATGAATTCAATTTCTTCGATATCGGATTCATCGCTGATATCACCGACAATTTCTTCGAGAATATCTTCGATGGTGACTAAGCCAACTACGCCGCCGTATTCATCGACCACGATTGCCATATGCTTGCGATTAACGCGGAATTCTTTTAATAAAACATTTAAGCGTTTACTTTCGGGGACAAAGGTAGCCGCGCGAATAAGACCTTTTAAGCTAAATTGCTCGCGATCAATTAACGCATATTTTAATAAATCTTTGGCGAGTAGAATGCCAATCACATCGTCGCGATCTTCACCTACGATGGGGAAGCGAGAATGTCCAGATTCTAAAACTGTGGGTAATATTTCTTCTAAGCTTTGATCAAACTCTAAAGTGACCATTTGAGCTCGGGGTACCATGATATCGCGTACTTGAGTTTGCGATACGGCCAATACGCCTTCAATCATGTCAAATGCTTCAGTATCAATGAGTGCGCGCTGCTTGGCTGCACGCATGATAGCAATTAAATCATCCTTGTCCTGTGGTTCGTGAGAAAGAAAATGAAGAATGCGGCCTAACCATCCGCGCTCATTACCGTTACCGTTAGTCTGGTGCTCGTCTGACATATAATTTAAAATTCTCCTGTTTAGTAGGGATTGGGATAGCCTAATACATCTAGCACCTGAATTTCAAGGGGTTCCATAACCGCAGCTTGTTTTTCAGTTACATGATCAAAGCCTAATAAATGCAAACAACCATGAATCACTAAGTGCGCCCAATGTGCGTGCCAATGCTTGTTTTGCTGCATAGCTTCTTGCATCACAATAGGAGCGCAGATTACCATATCCCCCAGAAAACCATCTTCGGCCTCCATGGGAAAGGATAGCACATTTGTGGGCTTATTTTTTCCGCGATAATAACTGTTTAATTGCTGCATTTCAGCAATGTCTACAATACGCAAGGTAATATTCGCATTTTGCACATGGGTAGTCAAAGCTTGAGTCGCCCATTCACGTAGCTGCGCGTCTTCTGGCAAAGGTGAATGCTGACTGGCGTGTTGAATATCAATGGTTATCATAGGATGGGTTGCTCATAGTCTGCATAGGCTTGGACAATCTTTTGCACCAAAGCATGGCGAATCACATCTTGTGCTTGAAAAAAAGTAAAGCTGATATCACTCACTTTCTGTAAAACCTCAATGGCTTGTCTGAGTCCCGAAGGTCTGCCTTTAGGTAAATCTACTTGGGTAATATCGCCGGTTATTACAGCAATAGAATTGAAACCCATTCGAGTTAAAAACATTTTCATTTGTTCGGGGGTGGTATTTTGTGCTTCATCTAGGATAATGAAGGCATCGTTTAATGTACGTCCACGCATATAGGCTAATGGGGCAAGCTCGATAATGCCACGTTGAATCAGTTTGCCCACGCTTTCAAAACCATACATTTCATATAATGCATCATAAAGTGGGCGTAGGTAGGGATCAATCTTTTGCGCGAGATCACCAGGTAAAAAGCCCAAATTCTCTCCCGCTTCTACCGCTGGGCGTACCAGGATAATCCGGTTAACTCTGCCTTGTTCAAGAGCATCGACGGCACGCGCTACCGCCAAATACGTTTTACCGGTTCCGGCTGGACCTATTCCGAAGTTGATATCAAATTCACTCATATTTGCTACATATCGTTGCTGATTGGCCGTGCGAGGTTTGATCAGCATACGTGGGGTTTGGATAGTAACAATATTTTCTGGATGCACCCGGGTTTTGGCTGCAAC
>JBIOEC010000046.1:0-7538 GCA_044445645.1 Gammaproteobacteria bacterium
GAATAATACCCCTCTAGACAATACTAGCAATGAAGAAACAGCAGCTATTAATAATATTGGCGTACATATAGTAGGGCACAAAGGACATTTAATTGGTACTGCAAGTGAAGATGGGTATGGCACAATCTGGGGTTGTAACGTGGGTGTTGAAATAGGTACAGTTGCTATCTCTAAGCAGTCCAATAGTGACAATGACAGACCAGAACCTAATCTTGGTGAAAGTAATGTTTCACACGTGCAATCAGTGGCCTGTAATTCTGGTTTCAGAATCCATAACGATGGAAACTATATTACTAAATCTAAAGCCGCATGTGGTAAGTATGAATTAAACCCAGCTGATGACTTAGCAAGACTGCAATCAAGTGATGGTTTTGTGGTTGGAATAAAAGCACTTATTGAAGGGCGCGGCTGTGATATAGGAACAACATCTGTCAGATCGGTTTCTCAAAATACACTATTTGATACGCAAGCAATTGGTAATAATAATGGTTATATTGGTGGCAATGAATTAGAAATAAAACGAGAATCTCCTATATTCAATTTGCTAACCAATCACATAAAAGAAAGTCTTGCTGACCAAAATTCTGGAGATGGTTTTTTAATTGAGGGAACTGGGTTTATCTTAAAATCAAACGCAGCAACCCGAAACAGCGGAACGGGTATCAATTACTCTCGCCTTAATCCAGCTTGTGGACCACAGGAAGGAGTCGTTAATCTGTTTGACGGCAACACCGCTACTTATAATCAAACGTATGGTGTGGCTTCAACTTTTAGTCTCAAGAGTGATAAAAACCAAGGTGGTTTTTTTAAAAATAACTATGCGAGCGAAAATGCTCAATATAGTTACTTTGAAGCCAATAGTGAATGTGCGACTGGGGAAAGCAATTTGAATTTGTATAACTTGTGGAAAGAAAATGGCCCCAAAGATGCTACCAACAATGAAGCATGTACACTTGATTAATTGTAGAAGAAGGTAGTATGGTAAAATCTCGCTTTGTAGTTTTATTATTTTTGCAAGCCTGCACGCTACTAGCTAGTGTGCAGGCTTGTAATATAAATGATATTCAAGTCAAAAATGCCACAGTTTTAGCAGGCCCCCCAGGTCAAATTAACACCGCTGGCTATGCGAGTATACATAATGCAGGTGATAAACCCTGTGCTATCGTCAGTGCCACCAGTGATTTTGCTAAAGAAGTACAGTTGCATACCATAAAAAAGATCGACGACCGATTTAAAATGGTTCCTGTGAAAGAGTTTGTGATACCCGCTAAAGGAGATTTGGTACTTGCTCCCGGTGGTAATCATTTAATGTTTATGAGTCTTACCAAAGCGCTCAAACCAAAAGAATCAGTGGAAGTTACTTTGAAATTTCAAGATGGTGCTGAAAAGAAAATTACCGCTACTGTGCAAGATATGCGTAATGCCCCTGCAGTCGACCATCAGGGACATTAGCAGTTTAATCCTTTATTACTTATAACGCTCTATACCTTTCATAATCTCTTGGTGCGCAACTTCAATACTATCCCATTTATCCATTTTTACCCATTTGCCTGGTTCTAAGTCTTTATAATGCTCAAAAAAGTGAGTAATCTGGTTAGTGATTAATTCTGGCAGATCTTGGTAGGTGTTAATTTTATCGTATAACGGGGTTAATTTTTTGTGAGGTACCGCTAAAACTTTAACATCATAACCTGATTCATCTTGCATCCGCAAAATTCCAATCGGACGGCAACGAATCAGACAGCCGCTAGCGAGTGGGTAGGGGGTTAAGACCAATACATCTATAGGATCACCATCTTCGGCTAACGTGTGAGGAATAAACCCGTAATTGCATGGATAACGCATGCTAGTAGATACAAATCGGTCCACATTTAAAGCGCCACTAGACTTATCAATTTCATATTTTATTGGTTCTGCAAGTGCAGGAATTTCAATAATGACATTAATATCTTCGGGTAAAGAATTACCGGCTTTAATTTCGTTAATATTCATCTTATGTTCCTATTTTTTAATGGATGTGATATTTTACTGGGAATTGAAGCATTGTCAAAACAACTTTGCCTCGTTGCCCCTACAGTGAAAATTATATGTACTAGCTTGATTATTAGTAAACCACCCAATCCCTGGCGCGTCTGCATAGCTCCCATGCTTGATTGTACCGACAGGCACTACCGCTACTTCATGCGCCTGATGACGCAGCATACGCGCTTATATACAGAAATGATCACCACTGGCGCCTTGCTTTACAGTAATCCAGAGCGGTTCTTAGCCTATCATCCTGCTGAACATCCATTAGCTTTGCAATTAGGGGGGAGCGATCCAAAGGCCTTGGCACAATGCGCACAGCTGGCAGCAAGCTATGGCTACACTGAAGTTAATCTTAATGTTGGGTGCCCCAGTGAACGGGTAAAATCCGGAAAGTTCGGTGCCTGTTTGATGGCCGAACCCACCTTAGTTGCCGAATGTGTAAGTGCCATGCGCAATGCTTGCCAAATCCCGGTGACAGTAAAGACTAGGTTAGGGATTGACGATTACGATAGCTATGAGTTTTTAGCAAACTTCATTGCCCAGGTTACCCAAGCGGGCTGCCAGCATTTTATTATCCATGCCCGCAAAGCGTGGTTGACGGGTTTAAGCCCTAAAGAAAACCGAGAAATCCCGCCCTTATGTTATGAGCGAGTGCATCAGATTAAAAAGGATTTCGCCGATCTCACTATTATTATCAATGGCGGGATAAAAGACTTAGCCGAGATGCATCAGCAATTAAATACTCTAGACGGTGTCATGGTAGGGCGCGCAGCTTATCAAGAACCTTATCTGTTTGCCCAAATCGATCAACAACTATTTGGCTCACCAGAGCCCATTCTCGAGCGGGAACAAATCCTAGCGCGCTTATTGCCTTATATTGAGTTACAACTAAGCCAAGGAGTGCGCTTACACCACATTACCCGCCATTTACTCAGCCTCTACAATGGACAACCCGGCGCACGTTTCTGGCGCCGTTCTTTGACGACCGCGGCAAATATGCCCGCCGCGGAAGGACTCAAGTACCTAAAAGATTTAAAACTGCTATAGAGACCATAAGTCATAACCTTCCCATGAAGTGTTAGTAAAATCCCAAAAAAACGTCATTCCCGCTCTGCAGATTATCCTTCAAAGCGCGATCTTACAGCGGGAATCCAGTACTGAGACCACTACTACACATCCGGGCTAGATTTCCGCTGTGAGATCACGCTTTGCAAATCACCCAGTAGAACGGAAATGACGCTTTTTGATCTTACTAACTATTCACTAAATGGAAATGGCCCTGCAACATAAGTCGGTTTTATTGCTTTTTTAGCTCTTTTTTGATACAATTAGCTTACTTAATTTAAAAGTAGCAAATTAGCATGAAAGCTAATACTGACTCAATACATGAGCCCTTATTACCCACCAGCCATGACAACTCAGGTCCAGTTCCTAAAATGCTGGCAGATTTGCCAGAAAATTTGCAAGATGAATACTTGCAAGGAAATCAAGATTATAAAAGCTTAATAGTCGCATTAGAAAAAGGGGATTTATTGTCTAAAACGATACTTATCACCCTAATTAAACAAAAACAAAAGCTATTACTGGTAGAACAGCTTCCACATCAAAACTCCTCTTTATTCACACGAGTTTGGTACCATGAGCCATATTCTTTAGATGAACATCTTAAGGAACTTTGCCGATGGGCTATTCTGTCTCCAGAGATTGCAGATTGCATTGCTACCTTTATCACACAGCACAGTAAAAAAGCTCAGCTGCAAGAATTAATTATTACCCTATTTAAAATACTGAAAGTGATTTACAGTCAATTAGGTTGGCAACCCTCTACCACCAATATTGAACATCTGTTAGATCCTAATTTAACATTATCGAATTTGCATGAATTTATATTCCTGCTTAGAGGACTTTCAGAAGCAATCAAAAAAGTTGCTGCAGCTGAAAGAGCGCAGCTCACCTTTCAATTACAAAAGTTACCGATTAGCATCTGCTATGCTCATCAAGAAAATATGCAGTGGGCATGGGATTTTCTGAAAAGTAAAAATTTTTTCTGTCAAAAAACTATTGTAGCGATAATCGCCTATGCACCTACTTTAGGTGTTTTTAAGGAATTAATCTCAGGATATTTTAGTATTAATCATCCTTTGAATCTAGCTAAAATCATTAGTTTGTTAGATGATCCCATAGTATTGCAAGCCTATAGATTAATCACTGAGCAAATGCCTAATTCTTCAGTCAAGAGAAAAGTAGCTAAAATTTTAATAAATTTTCCAGAGTTAGCGATTGATTATTTAAAACTACTCGATAATGAAATTACTTATGAGAAAGTAATGTGCCCAGAATCAACTATAGCTTTACCTGTTACTGGAGAATTTTTGGGTTTAGTCGAAAGAATAATTAACTATGTCGCTGTAGGAAAAATAAATGCCAAATCTTTAAAGACCATATTCGACGAATCAGGACATAATATTAAAAAAGTCGCTGAATCTATTTATAAAATAGATATGCCGACGCCTACCAAAGCTTGTAGCTTAGGATTTGCATAAATTTGGATGTCCAATCTATCGGATAATCTTTCTCGCTTATCTATTCCACTCAGCCAGTTTCTTTTCTGCCAAGGGCAAATTTAATACCTGATAGCTAGGCAAACCATTTTCATAGGGAGGATAATCCTCACCTTGAATCAGCGGCTGCAAGTAGCGTCTGCAACTTTCGGTAATGCCAAAGCCATCAGCTGTAATATAATCACGCGGCAATGCTTTTTCTATATTTGCGACTTTTTCTAAGGGAACATGTTCGATATGCCACTGATAAGGTACATCCTGATCACGCACGATGATAGGTAACATCGAATTATGTCCGGCAATGGCTAATTCCACTGCGGCTTTACCTAACGCATAAGCTTGTTCCACATCCACTTTAGATGCAATATGGCGAGCTGCACGTTGTAGATAATCGGGGACTGCCCAATGATATTTATAATCTAATTCTTGTTTGATTAATTGTGCAAGATAGGGGGCCACACCGCCTAATTGCGAGTGTCCGAAGGCATCTTTGGAACCGGTTTCAGCGAGAAATTGTCCATCGGAATTACGCACACCTTCAGATACGACAATGGCACAGTAACCTACTTGGGTCACGATTTCTTTAACGCGGGCTAAAAAGGCTGCTTGGTCAAAGGGGATTTCTGGGAACAAAATTATATGGGGTGCCTCGGCGGTAGAGGAGGCGGCTAAACCACTGGCTGCAGCAATCCATCCCGCATGTCGTCCCATGACTTCCATAATAAATACCTTAGTGGAGGTCGCCGCCATAGAGGCAACGTCGTATGCAGCTTCGAGAATCGAGGTAGCTACATATTTTGCCACGGATCCAAAACCTGGGCAATTGTCAGTGAAGGGCAAGTCATTATCCACCGTTTTGGGGATCCCAATACATTGCAAGGGATAGCCTAAGGTTTGGCTCATTATAGCCACTTTATGCGCCGTATCTTGTGAGTCTCCGCCGCCGTTATAAAAGAAATAGCCGATATCGTGCGCTTTAAATACTTGAACTAAGCGTTCATATTCTTCCCGGTTAGATTCGATACTCTTTAGCTTGTAGCGGCATGAACCAAATGCTCCAGCTGGAGTATATCGTAGAGCCGCAATAGCTTGGTCACTGGCCTGGCTAGTGTCCAGTAACTCCTCATGCAAAGCACCCAAGATGCCATTTTTGCCCGCAAATACCTTACCTATTTGTGGATATTGAGCAGCGGTTTGAATAACTCCACAGGCTGTGGCATTAATTACGGCGGTCACGCCGCCTGATTGGGCATAAAAAGCATTACGTTGTGTCATTATCTAAAGTCCTTATGGTTAGAAGCTAATACTTTCGCACAAATGGGGGGTGCTTTTCAACATGACGTTATAGGGTAATTTATGTAATAATAAAGGTAACTACTCACTCTGTAGAAAGGAACCTTGCTATTTCGCCGATCTTGAACGAAAAAGTCATTAGAAAATGCTCATATACTGCGTGTATGCTCTGCTTTTCTAATAACTTTTTCGTTCAACCTCGACAAAATATCATGGTTCTCCAAGTTTATTGCTGAGGGGCGCGAGTAGTTACATAAAGATTACCTTTCCCGCAGGGGCTGAGGGAAATACAAATTTAAGTAGTACAATTTAGGAATAGCAGCATGAAAAGACATGTATTAGATTTTGAGCAACCCATCGCGGATTTGACTGTTAAGCTTGAAGAGTTACGTCGAGTCGGCGTGGAAGCAGATGCAAACATTGCAGAAGAGATTGGCCGTTTAGAGCTGAAAATCAAAGCGTTGCGGGAAAGCACTTATGCTAATTTAACTGACTGGCAAATATCCCAGTTGGCACGACATCCCCAGCGACCTTATCTATTAGATTATATCCCCCTGATTTTTACCGAATTTGATGAACTCCACGGAGACCGGCGTTATGCCGATGATGAAGCCATTGTAGGCGGCGTAGCCAGATTAGACCAACAACCTGTAATGGTCATTGGCCATCAAAAAGGCCGCGATACCAAAGAAAAAATCCGGCGTAATTTCGGCATGCCAAACCCTGAAGGTTACCGTAAAGCTCAGCGTTTGATGGAAATGGCTGAAAAATTCCATATGCCAGTATTAAACTTTATCGATACTGCTGGAGCTTATCCTGGAATCGGGGGTGAGGAACGTGGTCAAGCAGAAGCTATTGCCCGCAACTTGGTCGTCATGGCCCAGCTAAAGACACCCATCATTTGTACCATTTTAGGCGAGGGCTGCTCAGGCGGTGCCTTAGCGATTGGAGTAGGGGATAGACTGCTAATGTTGCAGTATTCAACTTATTCCGTCATCACCCCGGAAGGGTGTGCTAGTATTTTATGGAAAAGCGCAGAGAAAGCTCCGCAAGCAGCAGAAGCGATGAAAATGACAGCAGGGCGTTTATATGAGTTAGGTATTGTAGATGAGGTAATTCCTGAACCAGCTGGAGGTGCCCATCAAGATGTGGCATTAGTTGCTGAGCGCTTGCATGATTCCTTATTAGATTATTTGCAACCTCTGCAACAATTATCAATCGATCAATTATTGGACCAACGCTATAAGCGCCTACGCAATTCTGGCCATGTTCAGGGACAGTGAAATCTATCAAAATGCAGCAATTCCAGCAACACTATCGCCATGACCTTTTCCGCAAGGGCATTGGCGATTCTACATTTTATGTCGCTTACAGTGGTGGCTTAGATTCCACTGTTTTATTGCACTGGCTATGGCAGCAAAACCTGCCAGTGCATGCCATTCATATCAATCATCAACTACAAGCCCCAGCAGCAGAATGGGCGCAACATTGCGCCCGGCAATGTGAGCAATGGAAAATCCCTTACACTATTAAAAAAGTAGTTGCCCATAAAGAAATTGGCCAAAGTCCTGAAGCGGCAGCCCGCGCGGCACGTTACGCGGCATTTGAAAAAATAATTACCCCAAATTCGATATTATGCACGGCACACCACCAAGA
>JBIOEC010000047.1:0-7522 GCA_044445645.1 Gammaproteobacteria bacterium
ACACCTTCAGGTACAAAGGTGAGATGTTCAACCTGAATACCCACGAGCTCTGAGCGCCGTAATGAACCAAAAAATCCGATCTGCACCAGGGCACTATTACGTAATGATGTCAGATCGTTTTTAGCCTGCAAAAACCTCACCATTTGTTCCAGCACGTCTAATGTCAGTGCCCGTGCCTTGTCCGCCGGTTTTCCATGCACATTATAAACTCCTTTCAGCGTTTTCTGGATCGCCGGGTGCTTGGTGGGATCGGCAAAGCCTTGGTACTCGTGCCAGTGCTTGAGCGCGATCAAATGACGGGACAAGGTGCGAGGATTGAGCGCTGTCGCGCGCTCCTGAAGATAGCGCATCACCACCTCAGGGGTAGCCGGGAGAATGCCTCCCCACAGGATAAACTGCTGGATGTCGCTTTGGTAGGCTTTTCTCGTATTAGGCCGTGTCGCGGCCGCCAGATAAAAAGTATCCACAGCCTCGGTTTTCATCAGTCGTTGGGAGCCAGGTGAAGCCATTTCGGTACGATGAGTGGCGAGGGCAGGGGAGCGGTGACTTTCAGGATAGTTGTCGCGTGAAGCAGAACAGATTTGCTCTACTCCTCGCAGTGTAATATCAACAAAAAATTAATGCAACACTTTTTATGCTGCTTTTTTATTTGTCCGTTTTGTATTTAAATAAACACTATCAATATATTTCCAGTTTCGTACTCGTTTAGACCAACGCTTTGGCATTTTATTTTTCGCATGTTGATAAACTAATACTCTCTTCTCTAAAATTTCTTTATCTAATTTTTTATGTCGCGCACTCGGCGTTACAAAATTAATACCGCTATGTTGATGAATGTTGTTATACCAGTGCACAAACGTTAACACCCATGCCTTTGCATCATCAACAGAAGTAAATGGCTTGCTAGGATATTGTGGACAATATTTTAATGTTTTAAACAATGATTCTGAATAAGGATTATCATCACTGACAGATGGGCGGCTAAACGATGGCATAATGCCAAGCGTTTGCAGTGTAGCCAACATGGTAGCACCTTTCATCGGACCTCCATTATCGGAGTGCAACACAACATCTCCTTCACGCAGATCTTCGTCTACATACGCATTCGTAACTACACTTGCTGCAAGCTCTGCAGATTCTTTATCAAACACATCAAAACCCACTATTTTACGGCTAAATATATCAACAAATAAATAGAGATAAAAATACTGGCCGCGTATATTGCTCATTAAGTATGTTATATCCCAAGACCATACTTGATTAGGTTTTGTCGCACACAGTTCGTCCGGTTTTTTATGCATTCTAGGTTTTGCAGCGCTGCGATGCTGCAACATATTTTTTTCTTTTAACACGCGGTAAAAGGAAGCTTCTGAAGCAATGTAAATCGCGTTATCTGCAAGATGGGGAACAATCTGACTGGGGGATTTATCACAATATTCCGGTGAATTAGCGACTTCTAAAATTCGGGCGCGTTCGCTTTCTGTTAATTTGTTTGCAGGCTCTGTGAGAGGACCGTGACGTTTATCATCAAGACTTTCCGTCTTGCGCCATCTTTGCAACGTCCTGACATCAAGTCTTAGCAGCTCGCAGGCCGGTTTTAATCGACACCCTGCATCTTGTGCTTCCTGAATCAAATCCAGGGTGTCTTGCTTATCTTGCTGCTTAATTAATTGTCCTCTTCGACCCCCCAAAGCAAGTCCGCTTTTTTTTTAAGAATTAACAAAGCAGAAACTTCCGCTAAGGCTTTATCTTTACGGTTTAATTCGCTTTTTAATTTTTTATTTTCTTTTTTTAATTCTTGTTGCTCTGCTTTATCTTTTTTAGTCGGCATAGTATCTAAATCCTTTAAAATCTGCTTTTTCCACGCATTGAGATGGTGCATATAAATACCATGCTCTCTGCAGTATGCACTGCGCTCTGATTCTGTTTTGTCTAGGGTGTCTAGCACCGCACGAAGCTTTGCTTCCGCGGATTGTGACTCAGGACGCAAGGGAATAGTCTGTTGCGCACTGACGTTTTGCTTTTTGCTCATTTTAATCCAAGTGTATAAAGTGGCATAAGGAACGCCTGACTGCTTTGCCAATTCTACCGTACTTGAACCATTAGGGGTAAGTACTTTTGCTAATAACTGCTCTTTAAACTCACCAGAGTACTGTGTGCATTTTCTCATATAGGGCTCCATTACCGCCCCATATTAAGTTAGTTTGATTCAGAGGCGGCAACTTCCCTGACACAGGGGGTATTTGCCAAGTGTTATTTTGGACTAAATTAATTATAGAGTCTGCAGAGGTGTATGTGGACTGAGCATGTGTGTAGTGCGATGCAGTTCTTGCTGGGACTGGATTAAATTGAATTTCAGAATTGATACCGAAGTGTAAAGAAACATTTTGCTGAGCTCTATTCAGTTGTTGAGTTGCATTCATGATGGTTGTCAATTCCTTATCCAATTGTTAAAGTTATTTCCTACTCAAGTTATAAAATTATAGTGGTAAAAATTCTAAAATTAATTAGTAACCTTAATTTTACTGGGTAAATCTAGTGGATTGACCTATGGCCATACGAATGAAACTCGTGGTCAAAGCGTGATTTTTTGCAGTTAGAAGTTTGACTGGTATTGGTTTTAGTGTTAGGATAAATAAAAATTTAGAGCTAACCATTATGCGGACAACTTATAAAAAACTCCATAAACTAGCAACATTACGCTCAGTTGGGGGAGCAGGGCTAACGGTTTTAGCCAGCATGGGTTTGTTCCTGTCAGCTTTATACAGTATTTCTGCCTATTCCGAGGGCTGGGTCCCACATAGTATTATTGCTGCTTTAGTTTCTATAGTATCCCTAATGTTAGTGATGAAGGGAGTTAAGGTATTTAATCAACCGCTTAGCGAATTAGAATTAGCACTACGACGTAAAAATCGTGGTAAAGCCCGGCATCTCACTCTCCATGATTTAGAAACCAGTGATGAAGGAGAGAATGATTTACAATCCAGCGAAGGTGAGGAGTTAGAACAGGCTAGTAAGCTTGAAGCGGCAGATTTAGCTGATGCAAACTTAATGGAAGCCGAACTTGCTTTGGAAGAAGGCTTGTTAGTCGAGCTTAACGTAGTGCCTGAAAAGCTCCCTGAGCTAAAAAACATTGAAGAACAGGTGGAATCTACCGTATCTGTAGCAGAGAATGTGGTGGAAATATCTGTAACTGATCAAGATTTGCAGCACGCTGTTACCCAAGATTCAGCTCCAATCCAACAAGTGCCGCTTGAATCCGTGAAACAGTACACAACAAAAGTACCCCCAACCCAAAGCGTTATCCAGCCTTTAGAAACTGCAAAAGTAGTAGATAAATATATTCCTGTAAGTTTTGTGGGGCCAGCGGCGCAGTCAACGAAAGAATCATCGTCGAAGGCAGAACAGACATCCACACAGAATAGAGTGGAAAATGCCTCTGCAAAATCTACTGAGACGGTAAATACTCAAACAACCACAAATACTGCCCGAAGTGGGGTAGTGGTGGCAGTGACTGCCGGAACTCAGGTTATTATATCGGGCACGCAGCCTCTACAATTTGTTAATATATTGCTTACCATGGTTAACAAAGTGGTAGATTTTTGCGTGAAAAATATTATTAACCCTTTAACCTCTTCAACCCCTGCAGCGATGGCTACACCCGCCGCATCACCCGCACCCAGTCAAAGACCCGTACAACAAGCTGCACCTTCTTAGTTAAAATTCCCTTGAAGGCCTATTATCTGACATTGTAACTACTCGAGCCCTCCACAATAAACTTCACTTCCAAGAGTTGCTGCTGTTTATTCAACTCTGCCTAATGTTGTAAGCAGTTTTCGCTTTGCTATTTATGGGGATACTCAGAATATTTGGGAACATTGGCTAACGTGCTAATTTGATCTTCCACGTATTCTAATAATTTATCTTTATCGGTAAAATTAGCGCTGTTAATGGGTTCGCCGACGTGGACTTCAATATCTTCGCCTGGTGAAAAATCCCAGGTATTCGCAGGTAAAATTTTAGAGGAACCTCTTATTCCTACCGGTATAATAACTGCCTGACTTTTTAAGGCTAAGATAAAACCGCCTTTTTTAAATGGACCTAAGAAAGCAGGGTGCTTAGAACGGGTACCTTCAGGGGCTATCCATAATACAATGCCGCCGCGCATGATGGTTTCTGCGACTCCCAAATCTTTTATGGCTTGTTTGCGGTTGTCTCGGTCAATGGACGGAAATTCATTTTCTCGCAACATTCGTCCAAATAAAGGAATTTTGAATAACTCCTTTTTTGCCAACATGCGAATACTACCGGGTAAGGTTTGAAAAATAATGGGAATATCATAATGACTTGCGTGATTGCTCATGATGATATAGCAGCACTGCGCTTGGTAAGTAATCGGGCGGGCAAATTCAACTTTCTTGATTCTGAGATCAACTACTCGCAACATGCGCCTTGACCACTCAAAGATATATGCATCGGCAATCACGCGCGTCATGCGGTTCAGCCGTACCCGCACAATGGATTTTACCGATGTATTGAGAACCACACCCCCCGTACCGAGCATAATCCAAAGCTTTTTGAATAAGCCTGGTTTATGAGTGGGAGATACATTACTCATGCATCCGGCTCCGTCTCTTGTGGTGAGCGGCGTTGTTGATGTTCCCCGCCACGCGTACGACGTCTGCCTGGACCACGATATGGACGTTGTGGTTTGCGGCGTCTTGGGTAGCGCGTAGATGTTTCGGTTCCTTCTTCAGTTAACGCTTCCTCAGTTACTGATTCTTCAGCTTCATTCCGCTCTGTTGGCTCAGTGGTTTGAGGATATACTGTAGTTTCTACTTGTGTGGCTTTAGCGACTGTTTCTTCTGGCACATGGCTCAGTGCAGTTATCGCTAATTCTTCCTTGATAAAGGTTTGTTCCTCTACACGATTAGCAACTTCTTTTGGCACATGTGTAGTGGTTATGGCTGGTTCCTCAGTTCTAAACCTTTGTTCCGCTGCAGATCCTGAAGCAGCTGTAGAAGTCACATGCGTATGCTCCAAGCTGGTTTCAGGTACGATTCTATTAGTTAAGGAACTCTCTGGTGTACTGGTTTGAGCTAAATTGGCACTTTCAGAGGTGGTTTCTGGTACTATTCTGTTAGTTAGCGTGTATGCGCTTTCTGGTTTGCTAGTTTGGCTCTCATTAACGTTTTCGAAAGTGGTTTCTGGCACTATTCTGTTAGTCAGAGTGTATGGGCTTACTGTAGGGATAGTTTGGCTCTCATTAGCATTTTGAGGAATAGTTTCTGGTACTATTCTGTTAGTCAGAGTATAGGGGCTTTCCGTTACGGTAGGGGTTTGTTCTGTATCTACAGTTTCAGCTGTAGCGTCTGAGACTATTTTGTTGGAAAGGGTATAGCTGCTACTTTCTGGCGTAGTAGTGCGACGTTGACGTGGACCGCGTTCAGTTCTTCCACCACGTTCTGGACGATTACCACGTTGCTTATCACTAGTACTTTCATCTGCATATTTGCTTTGTAAACGTGCATCTTCACTCAATTCTTGTGGTTCCATTTTAGAATCTTGAAGATTATCTGATTTGCGAGCGCGCCCTGGTGTACTCCCTCTGCTGCGCGGTTGACGTTGTTGACGTGAACGGTCATTCCGGGCACTACGTCTATCTACAGAGCTGCTTTGCGATGGGCTTTCAATAGCGACTTCATTTGCAGCAGATTTAGATTCAGTTTGTTTGCCTTCCCCGAATATACTAGAGAATATACGTTTGAATAGACCAGGTTGACGTTGAGTAGTAGTTCCTATCCCGCGCAAATCTTTTAATACAGGTTCTGCGCGACGCTCTTGTGGTGCTTCTTCGTTAGTGAGTTCTTGTGGTAACCGTATCAGTTTATAACTGACATTGGTTTGTGTCGCTATTTCATCTTGACGTACACGGCTAACATCATAATGTGGGCGTTGTAGATATTGATTAGGAATAATAACCACTTCAACATGGTGACGTTGTTCAATTTGTGATAATTGTTTACGTTTTTCGTTCAGTAAATAGGTTGCAACTTCAACAGGTAGTTGTGCTTGGACTTGTGCTGTGTTTTCTTTAATGGCCTCTTCTTCAAGTGCCCGAAGAATAACCAAAGATAAAGAAGCCACGCCGCGCACTGTACCATGACCATGGCAGATCGGGCAGATATCTTCAATGGCTTCTGCTAATGTAGGCCCTAGACGTTGGCGCGACATTTCCAATAAACCAAAACGGGAAATACGACCTACTTGAACACGGGCTCTGTCATCATGCAAAGCCTCACGCAGACGATTCTCTACTTCTCGCTGATGGTTACTCATCGACATATCGATAAAGTCGATTACGATTAAACCGGCTAAATCACGTAAACGTAATTGGCGGGAAATTTCATCCGCTGCTTCTAAATTAGTGTTAACGGCAGTTTCTTCAATATCACTGCCTTTAGTTGCTTTGGCTGAGTTGATATCGATACTGACTAGCGCTTCAGTACGATCGATAACTACAGAGCCGCCAGAAGGTAATTTCACTTCGCGTTGGAAAGCCGATTCGATGGTGCTTTCTATTTGATAACGATTGAACAATGGCACGGTATCGCGATAGAGTTTTACGCGATTGACATAATCGGGGCGTAAGCTGCGCACATAATCTCGAGTTTTGGTAAAGACTTCAGGATCATCGATCAGAATTTCGTGAATATCCTCACGTAAGTGATCGCGAATTGAGCGAATGATCACACCACTTTCTTGATGAATCAGCAGAGGAGCACGTTTTTCTTTAGAAACTTGCTGGATGGTCTTCCAACGTTCTAATAATGCTTGTAAGTCCCAGGCAAGCTCGGCATGATTTCGTCCAGCGCTTGCTGTGCGAGCAATTAAGCCCATACCTTCAGGCAATGGCAAGCTGTCTAGAATGCTGCGTAAGTCATCGCGTTCTTCTCCCTCTACACGTTTAGAGATCCCGGCCGCACGAGGATTATTGGGAACTAATACTAAATAACAACCGGCTAAACTAATAAAAGTAGTAAGGGCCGCGCCTTTAGAACCACGTTCTTCCTTTTCTACTTGGACTAATATTTCTTGCCCTTCATTTAGTACGTCGCGGATATGCATTCTGCCATGATGCTCTTCTGAAGCAGCATAAAGATCAGGAGCTACATCCTTTACTGATAAGAAGCCATGTCTTTTGGCTCCATAGTCCACAAATGCCGCTTCTAAGCTAGGCTCAATGCGGGTGACCACACCTTTATAAATATTTGATTTCTTTTGCTCTTTACCGATACTTTCTATATCTAAGTTAATAAGTTTTTGTCCATCGACAATAGCTACACGCAATTCTTCATGTTGCGTGGCGTTAATTAACATTCTTTTCATGATAAATATCCACTTATTGCAAAGCAGACATAACCCGAGATACTGGAGGAGGGAATAATACTGACAAGTACGTACTTGCGTAATAATTATATTATGCAGTTAGGTTTTCTGATTTTTTCAACAGTTTTTAGAT
>JBIOEC010000048.1:0-7493 GCA_044445645.1 Gammaproteobacteria bacterium
AACACTGGCCATTCTTCAGGCCAGATCTCGCGAACTCTTTTGGCGATTTGTAGTGGAAAACGCATGCGATTTTCTAAACTGCCACCAAATTCATCGGTACGGTGATTAGCCAGAGGTGAGAGAAACTCATGCAACAAATAACCATGAGCCATATGAATTTCTACAACTTGAAAACCTGCATTTAAACTCCGTTCAGTAGCAAGAGTAAATTCATGCATGACAGTTTCAATATCTGCATGTGTCATGGCTTTAGGTGTGGGCCATTCAGGATCAAAGGGGATCGCACTGGGCGCCCATGCGGTCCATTGTTGTTCCAGTTCTTGTACTGGACCCCCTCCTTCCCAGGGCGGCAGAGTTGAACCTTTACGCCCAGCATGTGCTAGCTGTATGCCAGGAATGGCGCCTTGTTCACTGATAAAACGAGTAATACGCTCAAAGGCATATGCATGTTCTGAGGACCAAATGCCACTATCTGTGGGGGAAATACGCCCGATAGGGGATACAGCAGTAGCTTCTACCATTACCAACGCAGCTCCACCAACAGCACGACTGCCTAAATGCACGAAATGCCAATCGGTAGGCAAACCGTTGTCGCTAGAGTATTGGCACATAGGTGATACAAAGATGCGGTTTTTAAAGGTAAGATCACGCAGGGTAAATTTGGAAAATAATGTGCTCATAAGCCCCCAAGTTGTTATAATTATGGCCTCAGATTTTAATTGATTGTAACTGCTTATTCTGTAGAAAGGAACCTTGCTATTTCGCCGAAGTTGAACGAAAATGGCATTAGAAAAGTTTTCCAGGAGCAAATTTTAGTGCAAGCCCCGCAGGGGCTGGCGCAGGGATGCGCGCCCAGCAAAATATCAAGGTTCTCCAAGCTTATTGTGGAGGACGCGAGTAGTTGCAATTGATTTAAATGAGGATTTATAGTGCAGATTCTTCCTATTCCGGATACAGAGGCTATGTTGACTTTGGGCCACAAGCTAGCACAAAGGTCTATAACAGAATGCGTGATTTTTTTGCAGGGACCTCTAGGCGCAGGAAAAACCACTTTAATTCGGGGGCTATTGCAAGGTTTGGGTTATAATAGCGCGGTAAAAAGTCCGACTTATACGCTGGTCGAAACTTATGCACTTGCCGCTCACACTATCTACCATTGGGATATGTACCGCATTGTTGAGCCTGAAGAACTAGAGTTTATGGGAATTCGTGATTATGCCCAGCAACCAGCATGGTGGCTAGTAGAATGGCCGGAGAAAGTGAACGAAATGCTACCTAAGCCGGATTTGAACATCTCTATTCAAGTTGAAGGTACAGGAAGAGTCGTCACCTTAGAAGCATTTACCGAGATTGGTAATCTTCTTTGCCAAAACTGTCTATAATCAGTACAATAACTTTTTGATTTACGGTTGTGGAAAGTAATGAAACGGATACTTCATTTTGCCTTAGTGCTAGGAATCTTTTTAAGCTCATCCTTATGGGCTCAGGCCCACATTCAAGCGGTGCGCGTTTGGCCGTCGCCTGAAAGTACACGTATTGTACTTGATCTTAGCGCCCCAGTAACTTATCAAGCTTTTACCTTAGAGAATCCGCATAGAGTCGTGCTCGATATTGATGAAGTCTTAATGAAAGCCAATACTTCACAAATATCCTGGCAAAAAACGCCAGTTGCTACATTACGGCATTCACCACGAGTTAAACAAGGCGTACGCGTAGTACTCGATACGCATAGCCAAGTACGTATCAATAGTTTTTTATTAGCCCCTAATGAAGAATATGGCCATCGTTTAGTAATAGATTTATATAGCAATACGTCTGCGCCACCTATTGCGCAAGCAGCAAATGCACCTAGCCAGCAACTAGCCGCAAAACCAGTTACCCAGGCTACGCCTCCCAGCAATCCGCCTACGACCGTTGCTCCATCGCCGCCCACATCACAAGCCGTAACTGGAAAAGTAAGGCAACGTAAGTTCATCGTCGCTATCGATGCCGGGCATGGTGGTGAAGATCCAGGGGCCAGCGGTGCTCGTGGCACTAAAGAAAAACATGTGGTTTTGGCGATAGCTAAAGAGTTACAAATATTAGTGAATAAAGAACCGGGGATGCAAGCCTATTTAACCCGTGGTGGTGACTATTTTGTGCCATTGCGTACTCGGATTGATAAAGCACGTGCGGCGCAAGCCGATTTGTTTATTTCAATTCATGCCGATGCATTTAAAGACCGCCGCGCACATGGCGCCTCCGTATTTACGTTATCTGAAGGCGGCGCTAGTAGTGAAGCTGCACGTTGGATAGCGGAACAAGAAAACCGCTCGGATTTAGTAGGTGGAGTTAGTATGGATGATAAAGATAAAATGCTAGCCTCGGTATTGCTGGATTTATCGCAAACCGCCAGCAATGAAGCAAGTTTAACCTTGGGAGATTCCGTGCTTAATCAAATTAAAACGATAGCCCCTTTGCATGGCAGCAAACATGTACAACAAGCTGGGTTTTTAGTGTTGAAATCGCCAGATATTCCCTCAATTTTAGTGGAAACAGAATTTATTTCAAACCCCAGTGCGGAACAAAAACTCATTAGCAAACAATATCAACAACAAGTTGCGCGCGCCGTTATGCAAGGTATACGTAATTATTATCGTTCTTTTTCCGGATACCATGAACAATTAACCTTAACGGTAAATTCTGATGCGGTGATTGTTACCAACTCTACAGGTGGTACGCGTCAACACACCATTCGCAATGGAGATACATTGTCAACTATTGCGCAGCAATATGGCATCAGTGTGGCACGATTAAAACAACATAATAATTTATCTGGTGATACGATTCGCACCGGACAAGTATTGCAGATCCCAACATGACCAACACCCATATGATTCCCAGAATACGCTTATTGAATCGCCTCCTCGCCAATCAAATTGCGGCAGGGGAAGTAGTTGAACGTCCAGCTTCAGTGGTGAAAGAATTATTAGAAAATAGCATCGATGCCAAAGCGTCACAAATCGACGTGACAATTCAGCAAGGTGGTTTTCATCATATCAAAGTGCGTGATGATGGTTGTGGGATTGAACAACCAGACTTGCGATTAGCCGTATGCCGTCATGCCACCAGCAAAATTGTGAAGGTAGAAGATTTATCCTATATTGATACACTAGGTTTTCGTGGAGAAGCTTTAGCTAGTATTGCTGCTGTATCACGTTTTTGGATGAGCTCGAAGCCTGCACAACAGACTCAAGCCTGGCAAGTGCATTTAAACGGTTTAGATACTGAAATAGAGTTGCAACCCACGGCACATCCTACGGGCACCACGGTAATGGTAGAAGATTTGTTTTTCAATACCCCCGCTCGACGCAAGTTTTTACGCAGTGAGAGAACAGAGTATCTGCAAATTGAAGAAGTATTTAAACGCATCGCATTAAGCCATTTAAATATTGGTTTTTCCCTTACTCATAATCAACGCATGATTTACCGGTTGTTACCGGCTACTACTGATATGCAGCAGCAGCGGCGGGTTGCTAAAATCTTTGGTAATAATTTTATCGAACACGCTTGTAACGTAGATATGCAAGCAACAGGTTTAGCACTTACTGGCTGGTTAGGTCTGCCGACTTTATCGCGCAGTCAAAATGATTTGCAATATATCTATTTAAATGGACGTTTAGTACGTGACCGCGTCATTAATCACGCTTTGCGCCAAGCCTATGAAGATATTTTGCCTACTGGGCGCAATGCGCTGTATATATTATATCTGACTGTCGAACCTACGATGTAGATGTGAATGTTCATCCTACCAAGCATGAGGTGCGTTTTCACCAAGCACGTTTAGTTCATGATTTTCTGGTGTCGGCACTGCGCAAGGCCTTGCAACAAGCTAAAGTTCCAGTCATGGATTTAAATGTTGAATATAAGCCATTGGATATTAACCATGCTAGCGCTAATGATAATGAACCTAAACAATTTTTTTCCTATATAGCAGAACCAGAGGCGGTTTATGGGTTGAAACCAGAAGTGCCTACTGAAGAAAAAATAGCAGATATATTTCATTCATTGCCTTATTCAAAACCTCCAGAGCAGATTCCGTCAGATACGGAAAATTCTACTAATGATTGGGGAAAAGCTATTACCTTTTTGCAAAATCGTTGGCTTCTAAGCGAGATAGATGAAGGCATATTATTTATTGACAGTCATGCCGCGCAGCGATTCTTATGCGAACAACGTATAGTACAAGCGTATGAAAGTAATAAGCTCAGCAGCCAATCCTTATTGTTTCCTCACACTCATACTTTAACAGAAAGTTTACTTGGACAACTACTTTTACAGCAAGAAAATTTAATGCAAATTGGTATTACCATCGATCAGCTTTCCGCTAATACAATCATTGTTCGCACGTTACCGAAATTGTTAACAGAATTAGATAGTTATGCATTTTTGTTAGCATTGAGTGCGCGTTTACAGCAACAAAATAGCCTCGATATTTTTGAGACTTTGAAACTCAGTAGTCAATTTATCAAGCCTTCCCCTTTAAATACTCTATCTTTGCAACAATCTTTCTTGTGCGAATTGAGTGTATATCTACCTATGCCAACCAAATTTTGTCGAAAAATCAGTTATCAGGAACTATAATGTCAACTCTGCCTATTATCTTTCTGATGGGTCCAACTGCAACCGGAAAAACTGATGTTGCGGTCGCACTAGCAGAGTTTTTTCCGATTGAAATTATTAGTGTAGATTCCGCCTTGGTCTATAAAGGGATGGATATCGGTACTGCAAAACCCAGTCTGGAAATTCGTCATCAAGTACCGCATCATTTGATTGACATTCGTGACCCTTCTGATGCGTATTCTGCCGCACATTTTTGCAAAGACGTGCATCAATTAATTCCAGAAATTTTTGCGCGTGGACATTTGCCGTTGTTGGTTGGAGGCACCATGATGTATTATCGTGCGTTAACCCAAGGCCTTTCTGAGTTACCTTGTGCTAGGCCAGATATACGTGCGGAATTAGATGCACAAGCACAACAATTGGGTTGGCAAGCTTTGCATCAACGCTTAGGTGAGATTGATCCGACTACAGCTGCGCGTTTACATCCCAATGATGCGCAGCGTATTCAAAGAGCACTAGAAATTTATCTTATTACAGGTAAGTCACTGAGCGAAAATTTTGCGCAAGGAAATTCTTTGTTTCCTTATTCTTATCAGGCGTATGCGCTCGCTCCACCGGAACGCGCCGTATTGCATGAACGGATCGCACAACGATTTTATTACATGCTGCAACATGGTTTTATTGAAGAAGTGCAAGGTCTTATGCAACGCACTGATTTGGATATCAATATGCCAGCGATGCGCGCGGTGGGTTATCGGCAGGTATGGACCGGGTTAATTGCCGGAGAAAAAACAGCAGAAATCGCTGAAAAAGGTATTGCTGCTACACGCCAATTAGCAAAACGGCAATTAACTTGGTTACGTTCTTGGCCAGATTTAATTTGGTTTGATAGCACTACGTCTGCATGCCTTTCTGCAGTACATAATGCTATTGCCGCAAAGTGGCCAACGTGATACTCTATACAGTACCAATGCAGTCCAATAATAACAATAATAAAGGAGAAGCTTTATGTCTCGTCCCAATTTACAAGATCCTTTTTTAAATACTTTACGTAAAGAAAAAATTCCTGTCGCTATTTATCTCGTCAATGGTATCAAGTTACAAGGTCATGTGGAAGCATTTGATCAATTCGTGGTACTGCTAAAAAACACGGTCAGCCAAATGGTCTACAAACATGCTATTTCTACTATCGTTCCTGCACGTCACGTGAAAATTAATTACGATGCACCTTGCGAAGAACTAGTGGAAATTGAAGTACCAGATATTGCTTGATTAAATGAGTAACTCTCCTGAACGTGCGATATTAGTTCATGCCTATTTTAACCAGCAGTTTGTCAGTGAAGAGCTAGAAGAATTTTCTGCTCTGGCGCATGCTGCTGGCGTCCAGGTACTTGAATCCATAATAGCTAATGTGCGTGAGCCACATGCGAAATATTTAATTGGCAGTGGCAAAGCCGAAGAGGTGCAACAGGCTGTGCAGGCACATGCAGCTGATTTGGTAATTATTAATCAAGCTATCACTCCCGCTCAAGAACGTAACTTATCCCGTTTGTGGAATTGTCGAGTTGTTGATCGTACAGGTTTAATATTAGATATTTTTGCACAACGTGCCCGCACCTATGAAGGTAAATTACAAGTCGAACTTGCACAGCTTAACCATTTAGCCTCTCGTCTAGTGCGTGGCTGGACGCATTTAGAAAGGCAAAAAGGCGGTATAGGTTTACGTGGACCAGGCGAAAGCCAATTGGAAACAGATAGACGTTTAATTCGGCAACGGATTAAGTACTTAAATGCGCGTCTACAAGATGTACGTAAACAACGTGAGCAAAGTAGGCGCGCTCGGCAGCGTTCTGAAACCGTAACAATCTCATTAGTAGGTTACACTAATGCTGGAAAGTCCACGTTATTTAATAAATTCACTGGTTCTGAAGTATTTGTAGCGAATCAATTGTTCGCAACATTGGATCCTACTGTTCGTCGAATTGAAATTCCAGGAATGGGCGCAGTGGTGTTGGTAGATACGGTAGGATTTATTCAGCAATTACCGCATGATTTAGTAGAAGCCTTTCGTTCAACATTAGAAGAAACTCGCACCGCTCATTTATTATTGCACGTGGTAGATGCCAATGACCCCCAGGCGAATGATAAACAGGTGGCGGTACATGAAGTGTTGCAACAAATCGATGCTGATGATGTGCCTCAGTTATTGGTCTATAACAAAATCGATAAGTTAAATATTGAACCGCGTATCGATCGGGATGAACAAGGTATACCCTATCGAGTGTGGGTATCTGCAGTCACACAGGAAGGGATGGATTTACTGCAAAATGCCATTAGCGAACGTCTTAATCAGGCTTATACCAGTGTAACATTGCATCTACCTTCCAATGCAGGTCGTATCCATGCCCAACTCCATGCATATCATGGGGTGGTCTCAGAAAAAACGACAGAGGAAGGCGAATGGCTAGTTACGGTGAATTTGCCTCATGCAGTTCTAGAGCGTATTTTTAAGGAAAATGGCTTGCAGTGGCAGGAATATCTGGGGTAGGTGGTAGGTATTTGATATTCTGCTTGAGTTCGTACCCTAAGGCCGTTAGACTAGTGCGGTTAAACCATTAATTATATTAATTACAGAGGAATCCCATGTCTTGGAATGCACCTAAAGATAAAAACCCTTGGCAAGGCGGTAGTGACAGTAATAAACCTTCACCTCAGGGCCCGCAAAATCAGCAACCCCCAGATTTAGATGAAATGTTTCGTAAGCTGTTTTCTAAGTTTAATGAAGCGATGGGCGGCAAACCAAATCGGCCCTCAACCAGCTGGCAACCTCCAAAAGGCCTTAATAGTATCGCTGGCATAATTGTTGGATTACTGGTTGCTCTGTATATATT
>JBIOEC010000049.1:0-7464 GCA_044445645.1 Gammaproteobacteria bacterium
ATTCTTTGGGCCTAAACCTAAGCCTGAATTCGTAGGTCCTAAACTCATGAGAGCTGTGCAGCCGCAATTCTTTGGGCCTAAACCTAAGCCTGAATTTGTGGGCCCTAAACTCATGAGAGCCGCTCAGCCACAATTCATCGAACCTAAGCAAAATTTAAATACTAATCCAATGCTGATTACTGCATCCTTCCAAAATCCACAGCCTAAAATAAGCAAAGCTGTAGTCCCCACCAAGATCTCGGTTGCAAAAAAACCAACATTGGCTGCAGTAAAAGAAGCTAAATTAGTAGAATCCCCCAAGCCTGCCATAAAACAATATGCAGCATCTAAACCTTTGCCAAAAACAACTAAAGCCACACAATACCAACAACCTAAAGTTGTTAAAACGGCACAACCTTCAGCAAAGAAATCTCCATATACTCAATCCAGTGGCCGCATTAATTACCGCGTGCAATCGGGTGAAACCCTTATGGACATCGCTCATCATTTTAATATTTCTCCGCAGCAAATCCTGCATTGGAATTCTCAAATCAGTTCGAATGGAAAACTCTATCCAGGACAGCGTCTCACCATCTATAGAGGGTAAAAGTGAGGAAGTGTTATATGCCTAATACTTGCTTTACAAAAGGGACTGTTAAAGCACGCTGAGCGATTAGTGCTGCCCGATCTAGCTTATCTAAATTAGCCAGTAAATCACCCATGTGACGAGTACAATGGGTCAATAGATAATTCCCTACATTATCTGGCAATTCCAATCCGCGTGAATGTGCCCGTTGTTGCAGGGCGATTAGCTTTTCAGCATCTGTTAAAGGTTGCACTTCTAACACCAAACTTGCGGCCAAGCGCGATTGCAGATCTTTTAATTTTATGGCGAGACGTGGAGGTGGCGCATCAGCTGACCATAAAATATGGGCTTTCGTTTCTAGCGCCAATTGATATAAAGCAAACAACCCCTGTTCCCATTCAGCCTGTCCAGCAACACTCTGGACATCATCAATGCAAATGAGCTGCAAAGTATGTAAATCCTGCAATAACGTAGGCATAAATTGCGTGGCTTGCCGTAAAGGAATATAAGTAGTCGCCAGTCCCGCTTCAGCCGCCACATGACAGGCAGCCTGCAACAGATGGGTTTTCCCTACCCCACTCTGTCCCCAAAGATAAAGATTCTGCTCCGTGCCTTTGCCTACACAAAAATCTTGTAAAGTAATTAGTAACGCCTCATTCTCGCCAGCGATGAAACTGGCCAAAGTAACGTTATCGGGTAAAGAGATACCTAAAGGTAATTGGGTAAACATAATGATTTTGTAGCGCTTATTGTTTATAATCTGTATTTTACTCTAATTATTAAGAATATCTATGACACAACCATCTGATTCAGGTCTAACCTATGCCCAAGCAGGCGTAGACATTACCGCGGGCAACACCCTAGTAGAGCGCATTAAACCCATTGCAGCACGTACTAAACGCTCTGAAGTGCTGGGGGGCTTAGGCGGATTCGGTGCACTATTCAAATTGCCACTCGATCGTTATAAAAATCCCATTTTAGTATCTTCAACCGACGGTGTGGGAACTAAATTACGGCTGGCGATTGATTTGGGTATTCATGACACGATTGGCATCGATTTAGTCGCTATGTGCGTAAATGATTTAATTGTAGGTGGCGCCGAGCCCTTATTCTTTTTAGATTATTATGCCACAGGTAAATTACATGTAGATGTGGCAACAGCCGTTATTACCGGCATCGGTAAAGGCTGCGAACTAGCAGGCTGTGCCTTAGTCGGTGGCGAAACTGCTGAAATGCCAGGAATGTATCAAGCCGATGATTACGATGTAGCGGGCTTCAGTGTAGGCATTGTTGATCAAGATAAAATCATTGATGGCCGCCATGTGCAACCTGGAGATATCCTATTAGGACTTGCCTCTTCGGGTCCACACTCGAATGGTTATTCATTAATTCGCAAAGTCATTGCCAATAAGAATCATGATCTGCGTCAACCTTTTGCCGGTAGCACCTTAGGCGAAGTGTTACTGACCCCAACCAAAATTTATGTGCGTGCCTTGCAACCACTGGCAAATAAAGGCCTATTAAAAGCTTGCGCCCATATCACCGGCGGTGGGTTTGTGGAAAACATTCCGCGGGTATTGCCTAAAAATGCTGCCGCGGTCATTCATAAATCTTCTTGGGTACAACCTGAGATTTTTTCTTGGTTGCAAAAAGAAGGTGGCATTAGTGAGTATGAAATGTATCGCACATTTAATTGCGGCATTGGAATGGTACTATGTGTTGCTGCAGAAAATAAAGCAGAATGCATAACTCAATTGCAGCAAGCAGGTGAAACTGTTTTTGAATTGGGGTATGTCGAAGCCCATAACGATACTGAAAATGAGCAAGTAATATTTAAATAAGTGCCACAGCAATTCCCGGTAAAAATTTGAGTAGATATTAAAAATATGATGAAATTCAAAGCGATGGGGAGATTGTTAAGGGGGAGAAGCGCAGCTCTCCCCCTTAACCGCGGAGTGCGGCTCTGCCGCGCGCAGCGTGAAAACAAGGAAGCAGTTCACGGCGAAACTTCGCCGGGAATTGCTGTAAGTGCCAGTTGTCATGAATAATTTTAAACTCATCATCTTGATTTCTGGCAATGGCTCAACCTTGCAAGCCATTATTAACGCGATAAAGCATCAGCAATTACATGCGGAAATCAGTGCGGTTATCAGCAACCGTGCCGATGCCTATGGATTAGAGCGCGCGCAACAAGCCAATATTCCTACGCAAGTGATATCACATAAAGATTACCCAACACGCGAGCAATTTGATCAAGCTTTACAAAAAACTATCGATGCTTATGCACCCAATCTGGTTGTGCTCGCTGGATTTATGCGCATCCTTACCCCGAAATTTGTCACCCATTATCTAGGCCGGTTGATCAATATTCATCCCTCATTATTACCTGCTTATCGAGGCACTCACACTTATGAACGTGCTCTGGCTGCCAATGAACAGCAGCATGGTACTAGTGTTCACTATGTCACTGAAGAACTAGATGGCGGTCCTCTCATTGCTCAAACCTCACTCCCCATTCTTCCTGAAGATACCGCTGAGACCTTACGGGTTCGTACCCAGCAACTTGAACATCGTTTTTATCCCCAAGTCATTGAATGGATAGCCACCCAGCAGGTGAGCTGGTGCGACGGGAAAGTACTGTGGTTAAATAAAGGTAACTAGTCACCCTGTGGAAAGGAACCTTGATATTTTGTCGAGGTTCTCCAAGTTTATTGCTGAGAGGCCGCGAGTAGTTACAAATAAAGAACTACTGGTCCACTAGCTAAAAACCGCTCAAGCCTGACAACGAAGAAATAAAGTAAAAGATAGAGGTTTCGAAAGAAGTCTATTGTAATTTAGAATTAAGTGGAGGTACTCTGTTGCCTCTATTTGGTTTTTAGCAGATTTTGGAGTAATACATGGCATCAGAACAACTATATAAATCTCTTGAAAATTTGCAGTTTACCAATAACGATGCTGGCAACCCGCTTACCTGGGCAGATATAGACCAAATCAATACTATAGTAAATGCAGCAATTACGACGGCATCTGGCGATTCAATCGCATATTATATTGCCCCGTCTAATTTTGCTTACCATAGTGATCCAGGAGTTTATTCCATTGCCACCGAGCTATGCCGTCGCCGGACTCAGGATGGTACTATTCTCAACATGCATTATAAAGGGAGCAGCCCTGACAAACCCTTTATTATTGTTGCTAACACGCAAACCATACTTCTTGATCCTAAATCGAAAAATTATCAGCAAAGTGGCGGCTCTCATTGGGTCAGCATGGTCTTGCTACCCCTGCAATACCGGACAAGCAGCGGCGTAGATTATAAATCCAAACAATATCAAGTTTTCTTTTTTGATTCTGTGCACACGCATAAATTCCCTGAAGCATTAAAAGCTGTATTAACAAAAGGAAAAACATATTCTCTAGCAGATGATATTACTGGGACCACCGAATTACAGCCACTTTGCACAGCACCCCAAATCATCTTTCCTTCGCATAATGCTATTGCTCCCATACAAGTAAATGGCAGCGACTGTGGCTGGTGGGCAGTATATTGTGCATTAATGACTGTCTATACCGGGGGGATTGAGTTTCTTCAACCAATTAGTGGGAAAAAAATATCAGCAAATCCGCTACGCGGAATATTACCATTACAAGAAAAAACACCTGAGCCACTAGTCAGCCGCCTGCAAGTTGAGGCACCGCCACCCAGGTCATTAACGACTCCTTTTATTACGACTCATCCAAGCACAACCCGAGTAACGGAAAAATATGCTGGTTCAGGATTAAAAAATACTCTTCACGGCAATGTATTCCAGTTGATGCTCTTAATGCTATTTTTAAAGCGAGGATTGGGGAATGGTTATAGCTTTCGTTTAGCGACAGAAATGAAAACTGCTGAAAAATTTGATGATGTTGTGTTCGAATACACAGAAGAAGGTGTGAAAAAATACCGTTGTTTACAAGCCAAGCATAGGCAAAATGATAAAGACCAGATAACACTAACAGAACTACTTTCAGGAAAAAATGATGATTTTGATCTAACCAAATATTTTGTGTCTTATCGCCGTATGCAAGGTTCCTTCCCTGCCATTCAAGATCTTATATTGTGCACTAATATTGGATTTTACTCAGATCTAAATGATTTCCTTGACCGTATATCTGCTCCAGATGTTTTTTTCGATTTTTTAGGTAACTCTCCTCCCAACAGACATAGATTTAAGAAAAAATTCAATGGGAAGGAAAAAATATATGAGGCATTAAAAAAAGGTTCGGATGCTGAATTATTAGCCAAAGAATTAGCAGAATGTATTTTAGAAGATAAAGCAGTGCAAAGACGCAGTGATATTTTTAAAAAGTATCTCGACATTCTGACCGATGAAGTTATTGATGCTAAAACTAAAAAATTCCGTAGTTCCTTTTTGCGTGGTGATAAGACGTTATCGCCCGCTGCACAAAATTTTAGAACATTACTGGCTAATCACCTAAATTTATCTACTTGCGCTAATACCCAGATTAATGTGCCGAATAATTTAGGTACCAAAAAACAAGTATCTGCGCTACCTACAGATTCAATTAACACGCAAGAGATAGATGAGTTTCTAGAACGCTTAGTATTTGTAACCGCTTGTCCCAATGAAGTCACATTGGGACAGCTTATACAAGCAGAACTTAGTATTGATTTTAATCTGCTCGATAGTCAACTGATCTTTTCTAGATTTCAGGATTGGATGTTAGCTTGGATGAAGGAAAAAGAAGGTGTTTATCTTTCAGAACAAGATGCAAACGACTTTTTTGTAAAGGTAAATAATCAAATTGCACAATTAGTGCTAATAGGTCCAACCTACGAATATCGCGAAAGCATTAGAAAATATGCTCTAACATTTAATCGTCCCTTGGGATTTACTCAATTATACCAATCATCACTCCAAGTGATTACTATAATAGGACCAGAAGCTTCTTGGCTCAGTAGCATTAAACTCTACCGTGAACTAGAGCAAATAAAAAAACTAGAAAAAGAAGGGAGCTATATTTTTATTAAATTATCTTCCGCATTATTGCTGGATAAAAGATTAGTTGATGCATTTTCTGCAGACCACTGTAATTTGTTAATTATAGAATGTAATAGAACGTTAAGCGTTACGGAAAGTCAGGCATGGCATGCAAAATTTCAGCCGATTCTTACTAGGTATCCTAGTAAGAAAATCGTATTTATTTGCCAAAATACTCAGGACACCTTAAATAGTTTATTTACAGGCTCAAAAATTAAAACTATAACCGATAATCAAACCGGTTTTTCTGATCTGGCTGACGAAACTCAACAAAAACTTAAAGAACGCACTGTACTTTTTCAAGGAAAGTCTAAAAAGTTTGGAGATATTATAAAAGGAGAAACTCAAGGACTCACCCATACCGCTACAGTGTCTGAGGTATGTGATACAAATGAAATACACATTGGTCAAGCGCCATCTACATTAAGTAATTTTGAAGAATTTTGCTATATAGAGCGAACTTTTAAAAGAACCGTCACATTGCAAGCTTCGTCGCTAAAAGAAAATATATGCGATATATTTGTTTTCAGTAATACTGATAATCTCAGCGAGTATGAAAATAAATTGCCAGATGGCGTGCAATTTGTTCCCTTTACAGAGAGGCAACAATCAAAACAACCTATTTCACGCTATCTCATCCTTGAACAAGGTAAAAAACAAGAACAATATCTACAATTATGTCAAGAAAATGCCACACGCAATATCCATTGGATTAATATTGCGGGAGAAAATTTGGTGTGGCAACGCTCCCACGGCAATCTCAGTGGTGTAAGGCCTTATTTAGATGAAAGCAAACCACATTCACTTCCACAAGATAAATTAACCACAACTAATAGACTCAATATTATCGTTGCCGAACCTGGCATGGGTAAGTCCACCGTAATCACCCAGCTTGCGCATCGAAATAAATTACCCGATGATGAGCGCTGGGTCATTAAAATCAATTTGCTTGCATGGAAACAACTGATAGATAACTCTAACTTTGAAGGAATTGCGGATGTTATTAAGTTTTTATCGGTAATTGAAGATCTAGGCGATCTTTCTCGTGACGTGTTAAGAGTTTATCTGCAAAGACCTACTGGAGTGTTTTTGCTTCTAGATGGAATGGATGAAATCAATCCAGAGCAGCGCAATAAGATAATACTGCTGGTCAAAATTCTATTCAGACAAACTCAAGTTAATATGACTGTTAGCACACGCTTTCATCTGCAAAGTGAACTCGAAGATGCTTTTTCATTGCTAGCGTATAATTTAAGCCCATTTACTGAAACCGACAGAGAGAGTTTCTTAATAAAATTTTGGGCTAAACTTTTTAATCTAGATGAGCGTGATCCTAGGCTTGCAGGCTATGTTAAAGCAGTTATTAGCAATTTTTCTTTATCGATGCAAGATAGTGATCAGGAGTTCATGGGAATTCCATTACAAGCACGTATGCTTGCTGAAGCTCTAACTGATGAATTTAAAGAATTTTATTACTCTAACCAAGAAACACCCCTATTTCTTGGCAAGATCAGTATAGTGAATCTATATGAAAAGTTTATTCAGCGTAAATATGCTATATATTTTGAAGATAAAATTGGAGCATTACTTTCACCTGAACTCAAACTTCCTCTGCAAAATTCATTTACGAAAATTCACCGCCGTCTTGCTTTCCATTTATTGTTTCCGCAAGAAGCTTTAAATTTTTATTCTGAAAAATCGGCAAATCCACTTAACGAAATAGAGCTGATTAATATTGGCATTGTCCAGCGTTTAGATGGAACTTTAGCGTTTGTACATAGAACTTTTTCTGAATATTATATGGCTGATTTATTATTACATAACTTAGCGAAGTCTACCAGCCATCCCATGCAC
>JBIOEC010000050.1:0-7364 GCA_044445645.1 Gammaproteobacteria bacterium
ACGAATACGGCCACATCCCATGGGCAGATAAATGCCCTCTTGCCCCCCAAATAAACCCAAGCCTTGTAATCCACCATCCACTAACGTGGGGTATGCTAAATAACGAGCATCAAATGGCTTCGTTTCCAAATAAACCAATGCTTCATTCTCACTGACAAAAGCTTTCTGCATCACTTGAAAATAAGGACCATATGCAATTCCTGCCGCTTGTACTTGCGCATAAAAATTCGTGAGATCCACTTCTGTCGTGATCCGGCTTTTAAGCTCCGATAATCTCTCTGCTACCTCATAAAGACTCTTGCTCTCCACCCATTCGCATTCACTGTGTAACTGCCAACCCGCTGCTGTTTTGCTATACACCGTAGCCTTATTCTTATCCACTATCACTTGCATCACTGTCGACTGCGCACTTAATTCTAAGGGGCGCTCAAGACTCAGTGCGCTTAGCTCTACTTCACTGCTCTCTTGCGTTTTTAATGCTCCTAATAACATCTCTATGTAACCACTCGCCGGATATATCACATGACCGTATATCTCATGATCGTGTAAATAGTCGCAACTGTCATTGGTTAGATCCAACTTTTGTTCATAGATGATTGACTCTTGATTAGCACTCTCCGGTAATTTCAAGCCCAGTAATGGATGGATCTCTTCTCCCCATTCACCGATATTTTTCTTACGAGTTAATATGCTCGGCCAGTATCGCTGGCGATTAAACACCGTCTTTGGCAATCCCTCTCTTATTTGACTCGGATCTTGCTCTGGTGCTTCTTCAAGAATAACATGCGCATTCGTACCACTAAACGCAAAACCACTCACCCCAGCCCTTCTTACTCTCCCCGATTGCGCCTTCCATTCCACCGGTTTTATTGGAATCTGCGCAGGTATTTCTTCTAGATGAATAGCGGGATTAATCTCCTTGAAATGTAAATGCCTAGGAATTTCTTCATAGCATAATGCCAATACCGTCTTAATTATCCCGGCAATCCCCGCTGCAGCTTCTAAATGCCCCATATTCGTTTTTACTGTACCAATAGTTAACACGGTATTCCTGCCCTTAAACACCTGCGTTAGGGCATTCACTTCGATCGGATCCCCCAAACTGGTTCCTGTTCCATGGGTTTCAATGTAATCTATTTCATGAGGTTCCAGCTGCGCTTGCGCTAATGCCCGTCTTATCACAGCTTCTTGTGCAGGACCATTCGGTACTGTCAACCCGCCACTTGCTCCATCTTGATTCACTGCACTGCCTTTGATAACCGCTAGTATTCGGTCTTTATTCCGCAATGCGTCGCTTAAACGCTTGAGAATCACTATCCCACAACCCTCACCACGCACATAACCATCTGCTGCTTTATCAAACGTTTTACAATGGCCATCTGCTGCCAGCATATGCGCTTGACTGAAATTAATACTCAACTCCGGAGACAGTATGACATTCACTCCACCTGCTATAGCTGCATCACATTCACCTAAACGCAAACTCTGGCATGCTTGATGTAAAGCTACTAATGAACTCGAACAAGCAGTATCGACAGCCATACTTGGGCCTTGTAAACCCAACGTATACGAAATCCGTCCTGTCGCGGTACTCGCGGCATTCCCAGTCCCGAAATACGCATTAATCTCATCTTTATGCATCGCCTGCGTTAATAAATCCTCATAATCATGACTGGATATCCCAATGAACACACCGCATAATGATTGATTAATGGTCTTGGGTGCGATTCCAGAGTCCTCTAATGCTTCCCATGTCACTTCGAGCAGTAGACGTTGTTGGGGATCTAGGTACTCCGCTTCACGCGGACTTATTCCAAAAAAATCTGCATCAAACTCGGCTATCGAAGAGGTGAGGAAACTGCTCTTGCGGGATACTATCTTTCCAGGTGCGTCAGGATCAGGATCGTAATATTGATTAATATCCCAGCGTTCCTTAGGCACCTCTATACTACTATCAAAGCCTGCTTGCAAAAGTGACCAGAATTGCTCTGGACTCTCCGCTCCACCAGGGAAACGGCAACTAAGTCCGATAATCGCTATAGGGTCATTGCGCTCCAGCATATCAGCTCTTTCTCGAGCCTGTTTCAAAGCTGCCAAAGCTTTGGCTAACAATAGTTTATCTTCTTCCATTGCAATTATTACCTGTTGTAAATTTTACTATTTCTTCGAAAGATAATGTATTCATTAAACTGCCCCAGCACACAAAATATAAATTCAAATATAATCTTTCAGTTTAGCAGTCTCTTGTGTGATAATAAAATTGATTATCTTAAGAAACTCATTAGCAAATATCTCTATCGTTAGGTTATCAAAAACCTCAGTACGATAAATGAAATCCAACAAAAACTCTTCTTGCATTGGCCAAACCTCTAAAAACAAGTCCAGCGTACCTGGCAAAGTATTTCTTGAAAAATAGGATGTATCAAATACAAATGAAAGTTCTGAAAATGTAGCAATATTCTGGGAATGAAAATTGATCCCCACTGTGGGCATACCAGGAAACCGTCTGGAAATAGCATTATAAATTAGAGGTCCGCAGTCTTGCTGTAGTTTGATGATCTCCAGTGTTTCTGCAAGAAGATTATTTAAAAAATCGATTACTTTAAGGTTCCCATCGATTTGATAGAGAGCCACCCCGTCTGTGGCCAAAGAGCCGAGCAAATTCATTTGTTCAGGCTGGATTCGGTTTGACAAAACAGTTTCAATCAATAAATTGTCTTGTTCTGTAACAGTTTTGATCAGCAGTTGAAAAGCCGCCATAACCAACACATAAAGGCTAACTTTATGCGTAGTTGTAAATTGTACTAAATTCGCAACCTGTTCCTTATTTAGTCGCAGAGTAATAACAGATGCAGCGCTACTGGGAAATTGCCTTTTTATATGATTATAGGGTAAGAGCAATTCTTCAGCATCTGCCATTTTCTGTTCCCAATAGGCTATTAGAGGTTCAAAGAGACCATCCTTATACATCTGTTGTTGCCATAATGCATAATCCGCATAAGTAATAAGCTCAGAAGATAATTGAATCGGCTGGTTATTTTTTAATCCCTCATACACCTGCATAGCTTGGTTTAACAATAAACTAATACTATTTCCATCCCCAATAATGTGCTGCATACAAAAAACCAGAGCATATTGCTGTGATGACAATTTAACCAATATGGCTTCAAATAAGGGAAGTGATTCCAGTTGGAATGCTCTATGCTCACTTTCTTGAGCTAAATCACGCAATCTCTGCTCTCTAGATGGCTCATCAAGTAAGTCGAGTTCATATAATTTAATTGTTATTATCAAATTATCATGTACCACCCGATACAGTTGTTCTTTTTCATCTTGATGATAAGTCGTGCGTAAAATTTCATTGTGTAACACAACCTGATTTATTGCCACGTCAAATAATTCTTTATCTATTGGTTTTTTTATTAATAACAACATTTTCATATTAAGATACACATTGCCTGGACTTTCTTTAGTTGCAATCCATGCAGTACGTTCATTTAGCGATAAAGGCAGCTTCCCTACTCGTTTTTCATGTTGCAGTGGTGGAAATTTGACATCAGGGGCATCTGCATATCGATTTTTTCTTTTCGCAATGGGTTCTGATGAGTGTGTTAATGCTTGGAAATAATCTGCTAGTTTATCTAAAGAAGAATAATCAAAAATAAGTGTATTAGGAAGAGTCTGACTTACCATAACTTGTAGCCGATTTTTTAATTCCAAGGCCATTAACGAATCCATACCTATCTCAAAGAAATTTTTAGTTTCTTCTATTGCATAATTAGGAGATAATCTCAAGGTCTTGCGCACTTCCTGCAGTAAAATATGTTTGATTTTCTCATCACGCATTTGTGCAGGCATTTGATCAAGTTCCTGCAATAAGCTAACTGTTTGTTCCTGCGGCCCAATAAGTTCAGTTAACCAAGAAGGTATTTGGGCTATTTTTTTCCCAAAACGAATCCAATCAGCATGTATAATAACCTCTTGAGTTGAACCTTGTTTTAAAACATGTTCCAACGCGACTAAACCTTGCTTAGTTTGAAAAGGTATCACTCCTTGTTGGCGATGAGTAGAAATTAAATCTTTGGCCATTCCCACTTCCCCCCAAGGCCCCCAATTAATACTTAGGGCTGGCATGCCACGTGCATAACGATAATAGGCTAAAGCATCTAATAGACTATTCGCTGCCGAATAATTACTCTGGCCAGGGGAACCCATTTCTGAAGCGATAGATGAGAATAACACAAAATAGTCAGGGTTAATCCCATGCAACTCCATTGCTTCATGCAAATACCATGCACCTAGAGCTTTGGCATTGAACACTTTTTGTAAGCTTTCAGGTGTTTGCTCGCTTATCGGTGCATCATCAATACTACCGGCCGCATGGAAAATTCCTTTTAAGGGATAGATACTATTTTTTAACTCAGCAATTAATGACTCAGTGGCTATTTTATTGGCAAGATCTACTGCTTTGACTTCGACCGTCGCACCTTTGTGCTGTAATGAATCAATAATATTTTTTACTTTCTCATCTGCATGCCTTCTTGCTGCCAAGACTATATGACGAGCACCATGCTCAACTAACCACTGTACAAGCTCTAAATCAATTCCACCCAAACCACCGGTTATTAAATAACAACCTTCCTGCTCAAAATACAAAGTAGAGAGAGGAACATCGATAACCACATTGCCTATTTGTTGTGCTTGCTGCTGATATTTAAATGCTTTCACCGCTTCTGTAAGTAGAAAAGGCGTGAACGGAATTTGTTCAAATTTTCCTTCAGCAAACCAAGTCATAATTATTTGTAACAGTTGGTGAATATGCTCCGGCGTTTCTTGCGCCATAACATCAATTGCCACAATAGAGTAAGGCACGTCAGGTCGTACTTTGGCCATTTGTCCCTGAGTCCAAATATCGCGTTTGCCGATTTCAATAAATCTAGCGTTTGGAGCACAACAGCTTAGTGTGGTGTCAATATAACCCGCACCGGATAATGAGTTTAATACGACATCGACTCCACGACCATCCGTTATCTGCTTAATCACTTCCCCAAACTGCAGACTACGTGAATCTACCATATGGTCAATACCCCATTCACGTAAGTAGGTGCGCTTACGTTCACTGCCAGCGCTAGCAATTATCTTCGCGCCACATGCTCGCGCTACTTGCAGCGCAGCAAGCCCAACGCCTCCGGTGGCGGCGTGAATCAATACGGTTTCACCTGCTTTTAATTGCGCTAACTCTATAAGTGCATGGTAAGCGGTAAGAAATACGGTTGGAATACTGGCTGCTTCTCTAAAGCTTATAGACATGGGCTTAGATATTATAAGGTTTGCTTTCGTTACGGCTTGGCTTGCTAAACCACCACTAAAAAGCCCAAGTACTCTATCTCCAACTTTGTATTCCGCAACTTGTGCTCCAATTGCTGTGATAACCCCTGCAGCATCTCCACCTAAAGGACCCGCTTCTCCAGGGTATAAATTCATAGCATTTAATACATCACGGAAATTTAAACCCACGGCCTTAACTGCCACTACTATTTCATCCTCTTTAGGAATTAAAAGTTCTTCCTCTATGAGTTGTAATTGACCAATAACACCACTGCTAGATTTTTCCAAGCGGAACTCCCCCTCCGGGATAGTTAACACTTCATGCTCTGCACGCACTACTTTTGCGGGTTCTAAACGCTCCACATAACGTTGACCCGCTCGATACGCAATAATGCGTTCGTCTCCTAAAGCAGAGCTTTCAGCAACTATAATCTTTAACAACTCTTCATTGGTTATACTTTTTGACACATCCACTTGGATAACATTCAGCTCTGGATGTTCCAAAATCGCAGTTTTAATAAATCCATTCAATGCTGCGTGACTGAGATTGACTTCATCTTCTTCTGCTATGAAATAAGCCTGAGTTGTCATTATCCAAATCTTGGCTGATATAGATTCACGGATTAGGTTTTGCAGCATGACTTGTAACGTTTCTACCAAAGTAACTTCTGGATTTATCACATCCAAGTAAGGAACGATATAAACAATATTGTCTCCTGTCTGCAGCTCCTGCAATTGTGAAGATCCTATTGAAACGATCATTTCTTCTGATAACTCAAGTTGTTTTTTAAAACCCAGAACAAAATCTTGATTTGCGTTAACTAAAATCCATTTATTAGCCTCTGAAATAAGTTTTTCACTTGCCTTTAATTCTAAAATACGCCAATTAGGCATATAGCACCATTGTTCAATCTGTTCGGTTTTTTGCAAAAGATGGAGAAATGTTTGTTGTGTAGTTTTCTTGGCCTTAAAACCTTCTAAGCTCAATGCTATCTGGCCTAACTCATTCATCACTTGAATATTGGCGCTAAGTATATCGTTAGCATTCGAAATAATTTGCACATAAACATAACATTCTTCCGGCAAGTGCTTATAAAATATTAATCGCTCTATTCCAATTGGCAAATATATATCAGGATGTGTTGAAGAATTATCTTTGTTAAAAACACCTAGCATTTGCAAGCAACCATCTAGTAATGGCGGGTAAGCAAAATAATCGGGATCAACATTTTTATTTAGCATTAGCTTTCCAAAAGCGCTATCCGCTCCTGATCTTAACTCAGCAATCACCTGAAAATCAGGCCCATAAGCTAAACCGTTGTTTTCCAGTTGCTGATAATATAAATTAATATCTTCTATTTGAGAGCACTGTTGTTGCAAAGTGGTTAGATCAACCTGCTGGGTATTATCTAAGAGTATTGACTCTTCCACGCTTTTTCCATGCGCGTGTAATATCCAACTTGGGAAGTTAACCTCAACATCCTCGACCTGACTGTAAAGAGCGAGAGACCATTGTTCTGTCTCTTCTTCAGGTACAAGCACCGTTTGTAGGATGGTAGGTTTCCCTAAGAATAGTTGTAATGGGCGTTCAATTGAGATTTCTGTCAAGGTTATGCTATTCATGTGTTTTTTATCAATAGTCGAAATGGCGGCTATTAACATTTCCACATACGCGGCTCCAGCAAAAACAATTTGTCCAAATATTTTATGATCATTTAAATAGGTTAAATCAGAGATATCAATCTGTTGTTGAAACGTTATAAAGGCTTGTCCTGCTGTTGTTGGCAAACGTGTACCCAACAGGGGATGAATTTCTTGCTGGCCTGCAATCCTAATTTGATGTTTTAAACCTTCTGCCCAATAACGCTGACGTTTAAAAAGTGTTTTGGGTAAAGCAGATTTTATTTGTGTCGTGTCCTGCTCAGGAGCTTCCTCTAAAATCACATGTGCATTCGTGCCACTAAAACCAAAACTACTCACCCCCGCTCTGCGGATTTTACCCTCTTGTTTCACCCACTGGATAGGTTGCAAAGGAA
>JBIOEC010000051.1:0-7240 GCA_044445645.1 Gammaproteobacteria bacterium
CAAAAGAAGAAGGCAAACCGGCCATCGACACAATGTTAATATTAGAATTCAATGCCAGTAAATGTTTCTTCGCCGCTTCGGTTTTCAGCGTACCAATATCTTCGGTACGATAGACAATCTGCCGCTGTAGATTAGACAGCTCAACCAGTTCATTATCACTAAGATATAAAGTTCCAATTCCACTTGCCGCTAAATAATAAGCCGCCGCACAGCCCAAGCCGCCCATGCCAATAATCAAAACCTTGGCTGCCTGCAAGCACTCCTGCCCTTCTACTCCAATTTCAGGTAAAAAAATATGACGGCTATATCGTGCTTGTTGTTCGTCGGTTAACATAAAGCTAAGTGATGGCTAATTTGTGTTTATAACAGGAAAATCGTTTCTTTATTCTCGCGCTGAAACTAAAAATGGCATTGTATTCTTCAGCAGCCGCACATAGTAAATATTTTTAAATTGCGCGCCATATCCCACGTGTAACGCGTGGTTGACTCGCTAAATCAACATAAGTTTGAATATCTTTAAAACCCGCCGAGTGCATCAGCTCTTGAACGGCATCGGCTTGTTGGTAGCCATGCTCGACAAATAAATATCCATTCTCCAGTAAATACTCTGGAGCGTGGGAAATGATTTCAGTCAATGCGGCGAGGCCTTCCTCGGCTGCCACTAATGCAGTCGGGGGTTCATGCCTGAGTGCTTTTAAATGCGCATCATCCTGCGCAATATAAGGAGGATTACTGACGATCACATTGAATTTTTGATTGTTAAGCGCGCCATACCAATCACTGCGCTCCCAATGCACTTTAGAAATATCTAACCTCTTGGCATTTTCAATCGCGACTTCCAATGCAGCCATAGAATTATCGACAGCCGTTATTTTCCAGGTTGGGCATTCCGATGCTAAAGCGAGTGCGATTGCGCCAGAACCTGTGCCCAAATCCACAACGGATAATTCCTTTATATCGGCAAACTCTTCTAAAACCAACTCTACGATTAACTCGGTTTCAGGCCGAGGGATCAAAACATCTGGTGTAACACGTAGTTCAAATTTCCAAAAAGACTGCAAGCCGAGTATATAGGCCACGGGAACACCATCGCACCTACTTTCACACAGAGCTAAATAGGTTTGATAATCGGTATCACTGATTTCACGCTCAGGCCAGGTGTGGAATACAGTACGACTGCATTGCAAAACATGTGCTAATAATAATTCCGCATCAAGTTCTGGGGTATCGGTTATACCGGAAAACTTTTGTTTGATTTGTGTTAAAACAGTTTGGATAGTATGCATAAATGACTCAAAATTAAGTATAAAGGTGAAACCTTGTTTGTCAAACTAATAGCCCAATGCTTTACTGGTTTCAGTACGTGGATCGGCAGCTCCATACAATTTATCATTCCAAATTACAATACTTTGCGCCGAACCCGCTCTAGGTTGTAATTGCACATTATTACCCTGTTTTTTTAAAATATTCAGAGTATCGTTACTAAAGCCCTCTTCAATCGATAATTCATCTGGTAGCCACTGACTATGCAACCGCGGACTGGCTGTAGCAGTTGCCACATCTAAATTGTGCTCTAATACATTTAAAACCACTTGCAATAAAATTGTAATAATTCTACTGCCTCCCATGGCTCCCGTTACCATTACTGGATTACCTTTTTCGTCGAAAATAAATGTGGGTGCCATAGAACTAAGTGGACGCTTCCCAGGTAGAATTTCATTAACAGCACTTCCGACTAATCCATAAGCATTCGGTGTATTAACCGCTGCTGCAAAATCATCCATGTGATTATTGAGAACGATACCCGTACCTGGCACAATAATAGCAGTACCTAACATATAATTTAAACTAAACGTATTCGCCACTAAATTGCGATCTTTATCTACTACAGAAAAGCTAGTAGTTTGAGTGGTTTCTTTTACAGGTTTATGTTCCTTCATCTCTAAACCAGGTTTAATCGTCGTAGCAGGTGTATGTTGTGTGGTATTAATCAGTTTACGACGTTTGTCTAGATAAGTGGGGGCTAATAACCGTTGTACGGGATTTTGCACAAATTGCGGATCGGCTAAATAACTTCTATCCGCAAAAACTAAATTCATGGCTTCTGCCATCACTTGCATAGTTTGCGCGCTATTCAATCCCCATTGTGATAACGGGAAAGGTTCTAATAAGTCTAGCAATTGAATTAACGCGATACCTCCTGCGCTGGGTGGCGGCATGGATACTATCTTATAATTATCAAAGGTACCGGTTACCGGCGCTAATTCATCTACGGCGTAATGTTCTAAATCTTTCTGGGTAACCAAACCACCATTTTGTTGCATGTTCTTTATTATTTTCTTGCCAATTTCTCCTTGATAAAAAGCTTGGCTTCCATCCTTCGCAATTAAACGTAAACTTTGCGCTAAATCTTTTTGTACCAGTTTATCTCCCGCTACGAGCAACTTGTCATTTGGCATATAAACGGCGCGACTGGCTGGCCATTTGCTAATCTGATCTTTTCGCTGCACTAAGTTTTGCGCAAACTGCTCACCGATCACAAAACCATTTTCAGCTAAATCAATCGCCGGCTGCATGACTTTTTCTAATGGTAATTTGCCAAATTGCTCATGTGCATAAACCAACCCCGCTACAGTTCCTGGTATTCCAGCTGAACGATGGGTATGGCTAATGGCTTCGCGATCCACTTGTCCATTTTTGTCGAGGAACATATCATGTGTTGCTGCTAAAGGGGCTTCCTCACGATAATTGATGGCAATAGTTTTATTTTTATCCGCCATATGCACTAACATAAAACCACCACCACCTAAGCCACCGCCTTGTTGGTATGTCACAGATAAGGCAAAAGCTGTTGCAACTGCAGAATCTACGGCATTGCCTCCTTGTTGTAAAATATCCAATCCAGCCTGTGTGGCATGCGTCTCTTCGGAGACCACCATACCATTAGGCGCAATAACCGGATGAAAGCGCGCATGGCTGGTATCTTGATTAATCGCATAACTGGGTAAACTGATGGAAAAAATGCATAAGGTAATAAAACGGTTAACTTTCATTTATTCTTCTCCTAATGTTGCTAGCAAATCAGCTTGATATTCTTGTTGTAAGGGTTGAATGAGCTCGTCTAAATTACCTTCGATTACATCATCCAATTTATACAAGGTTAAATTAATCCGGTGATCCGTCACGCGACCTTGTGGAAAATTATAGGTACGAATGCGTTCAGAACGATCACCGCTACCTACTAGCAGACGTCTAGTTTGTGTGCGTTCTTGTTGTTGCTTTTCTTGTTCTACCGAAAGCAATCGTGCTTGTAACAGTGCCATCGCCTTCGCCCGATTTTTATGTTGCGAACGCTCTTCTTGGCATTCAACCACTGTGCCAGTAGGTAGATGGGTAATACGAATCGCTGATTCTGTTTTATTGATATGCTGACCACCCGCACCCGAAGCACGATAAGTATCAACTTTTAAATCGGCAGGATTGATTTCTATCGCTTCCACTTCTGCTAATTCTGGTAAAATCGCTACGGTACAAGCCGAAGTATGAATACGCCCCTGCGCTTCCGTCTCGGGAACACGTTGTACTCGATGCGCGCCAGATTCAAACTTCAATGCACCATATACATTATCGCCTTTAACGCTGGCAATAATTTCTTTATATCCTCCGTGTTCACCTTCGTGCATACTTAAAATCTCAAGCTGCCAGCGCTTACGTTCTGCATAGCGTGCATACATGCGAAATAAATCGCCAGCAAAAATTGCCGCCTCATCTCCGCCGGTTCCTGCACGGACTTCTAAAAATATATCGCAGCTGTCTTTCGGATCACGTGGCAATAATAATATTTGTAACTCTTGTTCTAAGAGTTCGAGTTGCTGCTGTTGCAAATGAAATTCTTCATTAGCCATTGCGCGTAAATCCGGATCACTTTCGCTACTAGCCATCGCTTTGGTTTGCTCTATTTCTTTAGTTAAATTTTCATAACGTGAAAAACAATTCGCCATCGGTTCTAGTTGTGCATATTCTTTAGATAGCGTACGGAATTGGTTTTGATCGTTAATCACGTCCGGCTGGGTCATCAGTAAACGCAGTTCCTCATACCGTTCTGCGGTGCTGGCCAGTTTATTGCGAATAGAATCTTTCATTATTAAATCTCATACATTGGTAACTACTCGCACCCTGCCCTCCACAATAATCTTGGAGAACCTTGCTACAGAGTAAGTAGTCACATAAATTGTTTACAAGCATTAGGTGAATGGCATATTATAAATCAAACTTATTAATCAGCCTAATATTATGAAACCCATCTTTTTACTCTTAATTTCTTTATGCTTAGCTGCCTGTGCCAGCATGGGTCCTAAACCGAGCCAAGAAGCTATGTTACCCCGAGAACAGCTAGAACAGCACTGGGAACAGCATGAAGCGACCTTAAGCCACCTCTCTGATTGGACTCTCAAAGGGAAAGCAGCGGTCAGCAGTGGCACCAAAGGGGGTACTGCGAATGTGATATGGATTCAGCACCAGGAAGGCTATGATATTGAATTATATGGACTATTAGGCCACGGACGCACCCATTTGATCGCTAAAGGCCAGGAAGTACGGCTGGTTACTCAAGAAGGTCCAGAATGGTTAGCTGCTGATGCACAGTCCTTATTAGGAGAATATACTGGTTGGTATTTACCAGTGGACAATCTATATTATTGGGTGCGAGGTATTCCTGCTCCGACCACGATTACCTCTCTTAAATTGAACAATCAGGGACAGCTTGCCGAGCTACAACAAGCCGGTTGGACCGTTATATATAGTGAATATGCCGTATTTCAGGGGTTATGGCTACCTACCCGTATCACCTTAAAATACCCGGGGGATGCTTTTCAACCCCCACTTACGGTAAAATGGTTGAGTAAGGAGTGGGTGATTTCAGTAATTCCCGGCGAAAAGCTGCCATGAATTACTTCCTGATTTTTATGCTGCGCGCGGCAAAGCCGCACTCCGCAGTTAAGGGGGAGAGCTGCCTCTCCCCCTTAACTATCCCCCATTGCTTTGTATTTCATCCTGTTTTTGGAATTTATCCAATTTTTCGCAGGGAGTTGCTGGGGTGATTTAATAGTATTTATTGCATTTATTGATTTCTTCATTTGACTTATCTTTTAATCGGTATAAAATATACTTCCTTCTGATTGGGGTGTCGCCAAGTGGTAAGGCACCGGGTTTTGATCCCGGCATTCCCAGGTTCGAATCCTGGCACCCCAGCCATTTTTGGCCTCGACTAAGTCGATTGCGCTTATGAGGTTGAAGCAAGACTTTCTTTAGTTTACATTTTCTAAGATTATTGAACCTGATATGCAAAACCATAAACTTAAAATATTCACTGGCAATGCCAACCCCAAACTCGCCAATGCGATTGCGCACTATTTACATTTACCCATGGGTGACGCGTATGTTGGACGATTTAGTGATGGGGAAATCCGCGTGGAAATTCGAGAAAATGTGCGCGGCTCGGATGTATTCCTGATTCAGCCTACTTGCGCGCCCTGTAATGATAATTTAATGGAATTGATGATTCTAGCCGATGCTCTGCGTCGAGCTTCTGCGGCGACGATTACTGCGGTAATCCCCTATTATGGTTATGCGCGTCAAGATCGTCGGGTACGCTCCGCTCGAGTGCCCATTACTGCTAAAGTGGTAGCCGATATGTTAGCCTCTGTGGGAATTAGCCGTGTGGTCACAGTAGATTTACATGCCGACCAAATTCAGGGTTTTTTCCATATGCCCGTGGATAACGTATATGCTTCACCTGTGCTGATAGATGATATCCTGCAAGTTTATGATGCTGCTGCTATTACGGTGGTATCCCCTGATGTAGGCGGTGTGGTGCGTGCCCGGGCATTTGCTAAACAATTAAATGACGCCCAGTTGGCAATTATTGACAAACGTCGTCCTCAGCCAAATGCTTCGGAAGTTATGAATATTATTGGCGAAGTAACAGGTAATACTTGTATTATCGTGGACGATTTAGTAGATACGGCGGGTACCTTGTGTGCTGCCGCGCATGCTCTAAAACAAAATGGGGCAGCGAAAGTGGTCGCTTATTGCAGCCATGCGGTATTGTCCGGGGAAGCGGTGAATAATATTCAACAATCGTCTTTGGACGAGTTGGTGGTCACTGACACCATACCTTTAACGTCAAAGGCCCAAAATTGTGGTAAAATCCGCCAACTCAGTCTTGCGGGAGTTTTGTCTGAGGCGCTACGGCGCATCAGAGAAGCGGAATCATTGAGTTTTATGTTTCCGGAGTAGTGAGTGGTTCTATCTGGTCGCGAGATAGAACTCGTGGTATTAACAAGTGTTATTTTAGGAGAAAAACATGGCTGCTATTTTTGAATTACGCGCACAAACGCGCACGGTGAGAGGAAAAGGTGCGAGCCGCCGCCTTCGCCGTGAAGAACAAGTTCCTGCCGTTTTGTATGGCGCAGAAAAACCTGCCCAATCATTAACGCTGGCACATGGTGAAGTGTTAAAAGCCCTGCAACATGAGGCATTTTATTCACATATTTTAACTTTACATATTGATGGAACCCCGCAGCAAGCTGTTCTAAAAGCTTTGCAACGTCATCCATATAAGCCCAAAATTATGCATCTGGACTTTTTGCGGGTTGATTCCAGCCATACAATTATTATGCATGTACCTTTACACTTTACTGGCGAAGATAAGGCTCCAGGAGTTAAAGTGGATAAAGGCTTATTAACCAAAAATGTAGTGGATGTGGAAGTTCGTTGTTTACCTGCCCAGTTGCCTGAATTTATCAATGTAGATATCTCAGAATTGCGTTTAGGACAAGCCATCCACCTCACCGAGCTTAAATTGCCTGCAGGTGTGGAATTAGCACACAAACCAGAAGATGCTGTGCATGATTCCGTAGTTGTCAGCATTCATGCCGTACGTGGTGCAGAAGAGTCAGAAGCAGTTGCTGTTCCCAGTTCAGCTGAAGTGCCTACCATTCGTGGTGAAAAGGCTGAAGATTAAAAGTCTGTAATTATTCGCCCCTCTTAGGAGGGGCGAAATATTTTCCTCCAATCTAAATCTAATCATGCGCAGCAATTCCCGGTGAAAATTTGAGTAGATATTAAAAATATGATGAAATTCAAAGCGATGGGGAGATTGTTAAGGGGGAAAAATTCGCCGGGAGCGAATTTTAGCGCAAGCCCGAAGGGCTGGGCGCAGGATGCGCCCAGCAAAAGC
>JBIOEC010000052.1:0-7203 GCA_044445645.1 Gammaproteobacteria bacterium
TATTGATATAGGATTAAAGGCCCGCTTCTTCTTTTAAAAGTTGGGCTTTATCAGTGCGTTCCCAGGTAAATTCGGGTTCTTCACGACCAAAGTGTCCGTAAGTCGCTGTCTTACGGTAAATTGGACGAATTAAATCTAACATAGTGATGAGTCCTTTGGGACGTAAATCGAAATGTTTACGCACCAATTGGGTGATACGCGCATCATCAATTTTTCCAGTGCCAAAAGTATCGACCGTAATCGAGGTAGGTTCAGCGACACCGATTGCATAAGAGACTTGAATTTCACAACGATCGGCAAGACCACCGGCAACAATATTTTTTGCCACATAACGTGCAGCGTAAGCAGCTGAACGATCCACTTTACTAGGATCTTTTCCAGAGAAAGCACCACCACCGTGACGTGCCATACCACCGTAGGTATCGACGATAATTTTGCGCCCAGTCAGACCACAATCCCCTTGCGGGCCGCCAATCACAAAACGTCCCGTAGGATTAATAAAATAGCGGGTATTTTTATCTAACCATTCGGCTGGCAATACTGGTTTGATAATTTCTTCCATTACACCTTCGATAATGTCAGTTTGAGAAACATCGGGCGCATGCTGGGTGGATAAAACCACAGCATCAATGCCGACGGGTTTGTTATGTTCATAACGAAAAGTAAGTTGCGCTTTTGCATCAGGGCGCAGCCAAAGTAATTTACCACTTTTACGCTTTGCAGCTTGTTGCTGCATTAAACGATGTGCATACGTAATAGGCGCAGGCATTAGTACTTCAGTCTCATTCGTGGCATAACCAAACATTAACCCTTGGTCCCCAGCACCTTGCTCATGATGGGCGGTTTCATCCACGCCTTGCGCGATATCGGGAGATTGCTTGCCAATAGCCATTAATACAGCACAAGACTCCCAATCAAAGCCATATTCAGCATTATCATAACCAACTTCCTTAACAACTTGTCGAGCCAAACTATCCACATCTACCCATCCGCTAGTGGTAACTTCACCCCCAACTAGTACCATTCCGGTTTTAACTAGGGTTTCACAAGCTACTCGAGCACGCTTATCTTGCTCTAGTAATGAGTCTAATACGGCATCAGATATTTGGTCGGCCAACTTATCTGGATGCCCTTCTGACACTGATTCTGATGTAAATAAATAGCTATGGTTCATTTTCAAATAATTCCTTAAATTTACATGGAGTTAAGGTTTTGTATGTTACCTCTTTTCAGGCTATTATGCATTAGTTTTTATTAATTTTTGGAGCTAAAACTTATGGTTAAGACCACTACCCCTATATGTGACTTCGATACTCCAGCAGTAGACTTTAAATTGCCTGATACCGCTGGGAAGTTATGGACCTTGCAAGACTGTTGTGGGCCAAATGGTTTACTTATTATGTTCATTTGTAATCATTGCCCATACGTACAAGCTATCCTAGATAAACTGGTGGTTGATACCCGCCTATTACAAGAAATCGGCGTGCATAGCGTGGCCATTATGTCCAATGATATTCTTGATTATCAGGCTGATTCCCCTGAAAACATGAAAAAAGTTGCGCTACTACATCAATTTCCTTTTCCTTATTTGTATGATGAATCTCAATCAGTAGCCAAGGCCTATGGGGCGGTTTGCACCCCAGATTTCTTTGGTTATAATCGAGATCTACACTTGCAATATCGCGGACGTTTCGATAACCGGGAAATCAAAAGCAGCCACACTGCAGGTTCTAAGCATGAACTACTTATCGCTATGCAACAAATTGCCGAAACCGGACAAGGCCCGCGCGAGCAAGAGTCCAGTATTGGGTGTTCGATTAAGTGGAAATAATGTATGCCTGATCTAGCAAAACAAATTGATCAAGCCGCACAGCAATGCGTGAAATGTGGACTATGTTTACCGTATTGCCCCACTTACGTAGTAGCAAAAAATGAAAATGAATCTGCGCGCGGACGTATTGCCTTAGCCCAAGGTGCCGTACGCGCGCAAGTGCCGATCAGTGAATTACTGACCTATCATTTAGATACTTGCTTAGCCTGCCGTGCCTGTGAAGCGGTATGTCCGGCTGGAGTGAAATATGAAGAATTAATTACCTCCACCCGGGCTTGGTTAAATCCCACGCATAAACCTTCTGCTTTTGAACGGATAATCATTCATGTGTTGGAGCATCCATGGTTACGCCGTTTGTTTTCCGCCGCTATCAGAATTTTTCAGCGTTTTAATTGGCTACAAAAATTTACGTTTAAACTACGCCAGATCAAATTATTTTCTTTGGCAAGTTACATTCCCGTGAAACCAGTCAATAAAAATACCTCGCTCTCTCTCCCTTCGGTTACCCGTGGCCGAGCATTATTGCTAGCGCCTTGTGCTAGCGAAGTATTTGATCAACGCACTATAAATGATGCTCAAAAAATCATTCAATATTTTGGCTTAGAAGTCACGGTTCCTAACAATAATAGCTGCTGTGGTGCTTTATCCTTACATGCTGGACAATTATCTCAAGCTCAACATTGTGCCGATCAACAAATTAAACAATGGAATGAATTACAGCCTAATGTGATCCTTTCACTCGCCTCAGGATGTCATGCCACTTTACAAGAATATGCATGTGCACCACTTGATCGAACTGTGCCTAATATTCCGTTGCAAATGATAGAAGAATTTGTGCTGCAACAAATTATTGCCCAAAAAAAAAAATTACGTCCACTACCTAAACGGCTCATTGTGCACACACCTTGTACTTTGCGTAATGCCATACGCAAACCTCAATTAACCCCAGAATTATTACGCCACATTCCTGACGCCACATGTATTTCTATTCCTGCTTCTATGGGCTGTTGTGGTGCTGCAGGCAGTTATTTTTTCCGCCATGCAGATATTGCTAAAAAATTAGTTACTCCAATAGTAGCATTTATCCGTGAACAGCAACCTGATGTATGGCTGACAAGTAATATTGGTTGCGCATTACATATTCAACATGCACTGCGCGAGGAAGGAATTGATATTCCAGTGTTGCATCCTATTTCTTTAGTGTTGGAGCAACTATACCCAAACGTTTGATATTTAGGCGTTCTAATGCATCAGAAGCAAGTATTTGGAATATTTTTCCCTCAAAAAAGCGCAGGAATAGCAGAGCTCTTTCGAGCATTTTTTGAGGAAAAAATATTCCAAATACGCCGCTTATCATGCATTAGAACGCCTAAATATCAAACGCTTTGGGTATAAGCATAGAGGCTGCAAATAAACCCGCTGCACTCACTACTACAGCAGGACCTGCGGGAATATCTAACCAAAAGGACACCGCTAAACCTAGAAATACCGCAATTGCCCCGGTAACGGCAGCAAGCACCGCCATCATTTCTGGTGTACGCGCAAAATGGCGCGCTGTGGCAGCGGGGATGATCATCAATGAAGTAATCAATAATATTCCAACAATTTTCATTGCGACTGCGATCACTAGTGCCATTAATACCATCAACAGCGTACGAATTTTTTCGACTGGCACGCCTTCTACTTTAGCTAATTCTTCATCAACTACCCAAGCAATCAGCGGTTTCCAGATCCGCCACAACACCCCTAAAACCACAGCGCCACCTAGATAAATCCATAGCAAATCATTGATGGTTAACGCCAAAATATCGCCAAATAAATATCCTAATAAATCCACACGCACGCCTTGCAAATATGTCATCACCACTAAACCCAACGCTAAGGTACTATGGGCTAAAATTCCTAACCAAGTATCACTAGCAAGTGAGGTCTGACGTTGCACCCTACTTAATAGTAATGCCAGCACTAAACACACACCAATAATGCTAATTTGCAAAGACCAACTGAACAAGACGCCTAAGCTAACCCCTAATAATGCTGCATGCGCTAAGGTATCGCCAAAGTAAGCCATTCTTTTCCATACCACGACGGATCCTAAAGGACCGGCGATGATGACCACACCTAAACCACCTAGCAATGCATATAATAAAAAATTATCTATCATTGGGGACTACCGCTCCTGTGGGCGTGTGATGGTGATCATGATGGTGATGATATAAGGCTAGCGATTGTGCGGCGCTACCAAATAGGCGCACAAACTCGGGATGCTGGCTAACCGTATCGGGATGACCTGAACAACAAATATGTTGATTCAAGCATACCACTACATCCGTAGCAGCCATGACTAAATGCAGATCATGCGATACTAGGACAATGCCGCAATTAAATTCTTTACGAATAGTATCGAGCAGTTCATATAGCTCAATTTGTCCGGTAATATCTACGCCTTGCGCGGGTTCATCCAGCACTAATAATTCTGGATTACGTAATAACGCACGTGCGAGCAATATCCGCTGCAATTCACCACCGGATAAATCATGAAAAGAATGCTGTAAATCCAGAGTAAGTCCTACACGCCGCATGGTGCTTACCAGCGCTTCGCGGTCACTTTGCACTCTACCTAAATTTAAAAAACGCTCTAGTGTTAAGGGTAAGGTAGATTCTACATGCAATTTTTGTGGCATGTAGCCTATACGTAAATTAGGTTTACGCATGACTTCCCCTGTAGTAGGTTGCCATAAACCTAGCAAAATTTTAAGCAACGTAGTCTTTCCGGCACCGTTTGGCCCGATAATCGTTACGATTTCCCGTTCCTGCACAGATAAATGAATATCATGAAGTAACCAGCGCCCAGCTCGCTGTACGCCTACATTGTTTAGTTTAACTAAAGTGCTAGTATTCAAAAGCGATCCTTAATAAAAAACCTGATTGCTGATATAATCCGTGCATGTCCAAATATGATTATACCTTTTATTGAACGAAAAACCGAGGTAACTCCTCACCACCAGGGCCATTCAGTGGGGAGTTGGTAAAATATCAAAATGCGTCATTCCCACTGAGAAAGACTTGCTACAAAGTCAAATCTGGCAGCGGGAATCTAGTACTGAGAGCACTATTACATATCTGAACTAGATTCCCGCTGAAACATCACACTTTGCAGATACATCTACAGAGCGGGAATGACGCATTTTGATATTTTACCAACTCCCCACTGAATGGCCCTAAACAGGTTATTTTAAAGATGGTTCATATACTTAAACAATTGTTACCAGCATTACTTTTAATCTTCCCAGCCCTGGCTAGCGGAATAAACATCGTTAGCAGTATTTCCCCCGTCAATGCACTGACCGATGGTGTTACCCAAGGGATCACTACATCAACATTACTCGTGCCACCCAATGTTTCACATCACCATTACACCTTAAAACCTTCCGATGCCCGTGCTTTGCAACAGGCTGATGTGGTTATTTGGGTAGGTCATAGTTTGGAAACATTTCTGGAAAAACCCATTACTAATCTTTCTACCAAAACCACCGTGATCACGCTAGAAGATTTGCCTAATCTTACATTATATGCCCCGCGCAGCAATAAGAATTGGGGAACACATAATGTTCAGGGGCATAACCACGAATCCAATATTGATCCGCACCTGTGGTTGAATCCACAAAATGCTATCATCATAGCCAAAGCTATTGCAGAAACCTTGAGTAAAATCGATGTGACTAATGCGAAGTTGTATCAAGCTAATGCTAACGATATGATTAAAAAAATTAATGAATTAGATAAAAAACTCGCTGCAGAATTAGCGCCGGTAAAAGACATCCCTTTTTTAGTGTTTCACGATGGTTATCAGTATTTTGAAAAATATTACCATTTAAATGCAGTGGGCTCAGTTAGCATTGATAGTGATTTACCACCCAGTGCACAACGCTTATATCAAATTCACCAACAAATTCAGCAAGAAAAAATCCCTTGTGTATTTGCTGAGGTCAGCACCTCCTCTGCGATCATTACCACTTTGCAGCGGGATACTAATATTAAAATGGGTGAATTGGATAGCATGGGTAAAGGACATCAATTTGCCGATTACTTAAATTTACTGCAGTTTGATGCAGATCAATTAGTGGGCTGTTTACGTGCCACAAAATGACTGGTTAGTGAGACATTCCTGCAATGATCGATAAGAACACCATCACTCCCACCCAGTTATTATGCAAAAAAGCATCAAAACATGCATCAGGATCACGTTTGCGAATCATCCACCATTGGTACACAAATAAAGAAAATACTACTATCAAGCCCAGATAATAATAGATGTTCATCTGCAACTCGCGCCCGATAAAAATCAAACCTAATACAAATAAGATCTGTAAAACCGCAACCCCAAAGCGATCCATATCGCCTAAAAGAATGGCTGTAGATTTCATATGAATTTTTAAATCAGCAGGACGATCAGGAATTGCGTACAACGTATCGTATGCAACTGTCCATAATAAGGAAGTGGCTAATAATGCTATAGCGATAGGAGGAACTGTATTTTGCATGGCACTAAACACCAATAACACACCCCAGTTAAATACTAAGCCTAATACCACCTGAGGGTAATAGGTAACGCGTTTCATAAAAGGGTAAATCCATACACCTAGCACTGCTGCAATCGCGAGCAGCATGGTATAAAAATTTAAATTCAACACTAACAAAAAAGCCACTGCTAATAAAATTAAAGCCAATACCACGGCCTCTTTTACGGTAACAATTCCTGCCGCTAGCGGGCGCATTTTAGTGCGTGGGACATGCTTATCGATATCTCGATCCCAAATATCATTAATCACACAACCGGCTGAGCGCATAACGATCACACCAAAAATAAAAATTAACACTATGTTAACCGGAGGGTGTCCTTCCCCAGCAATCCATAATGCCCATAGGATAGGCCATAACATCAGCCACAGGGGAATGGGTCTATGCAATCGCATAAGTTGGGTGTAGGAAATGAGTTTTTTGCGAAAGGATGATGGCATAGTTTTTCCTTGTCTTCACTATAAATGCAACTGCTCACGCCCTTAACCTTAAAACTTGGAGAACCTCGACAAAATATCAAGGTTCCTTTCTACAGGGTGAGTAGTTACGTATAAATATCTCATTTACTAACAGGCAGTGCTGTTTTGCCACTAATAATGAACGCCTTGCCCATGGATTAGCTATGGGGTGAAACGGTGCTGCTATTATATATAATTTATCGGTGGGTGTTAATTGAGCAAATTCCAAAGACTCGCGTTTTCCTTGTAAATCTTTAAAAATCAAATCACCCAGTGAGCGGTTGGATAAACTCTGCAGTTCAGGTAATGCCTGTAGAGTGGCTTCCGGAATCA
>JBIOEC010000053.1:0-7187 GCA_044445645.1 Gammaproteobacteria bacterium
AGGGCATAATGATTCTATAGCGATTATAGGTATGGGCTGTCGTTTTCCTGGAGGTGCTGAGAGTCCTGAGCAGTTTTGGAGCTTGTTACAAGCTGGCTTTGATAGCAGTATTGAAGTGCCGAAAGAGCGTTGGAATATTGATGCGTACTATGATCCAAATCCTGATGTACCTGGCAAGATGATATCCCGCAAGAGTAGTTTTCTTACAAGCGCAATTGCAGATTTTGATGCGGAATTTTTTAGGATTAGCCCAAGAGAGGCAGAGTATTTAGATCCACAACAACGTTTATTATTAGAAGTCACCTGGGAAGCATTGGAGGATTCTGGGATTGAGCCCAAGACATTAAACTCATCATTAAGTGGAGTATTCATTGGTCTATCGAGTCATGATTATGAGGATTTATTGACGAAAGCGTTAAACGTTGAAGAGATAGATGCTTATTTTGTTACGGGGAATGCCGCAAGCACTGCAACGGGACGCATTTCCTATACATTAGGGTTACAGGGCCCAAGTCTAGCGGTGGATACGGCATGTTCATCTTCGCTAGTTGCTTTGCACCAAGCCTGTCAAAGTTTACGATTAGGTGAAAGTAATTTAGCGATAGCAGGTGGTGTGAATGTATTATTATCCCCCGCTTTGAGCATTGATTTTAGTCAAGCACATATGTTGGCAGCGGACGGACATTGTAAAACATTTGATGCCAGTGCGGATGGTTATGTACGCGGTGAGGGTTGTGGCATTGTTATTCTCAAACGTTTGAGTGACGCACAACGTGATCATGATCGAATACTCGCGATTATCAGCGGCAGCGCGGTGAATCAGGATGGCACCAGCAGCGGCCTTACCGTACCGAATGGTCCTTCGCAAGAAGCGGTAATTCGGCAAGCATTAGACCAAGCTCAATTAAATGCCAATGATATTGATTATATTTGAAGCGCATGGAACAGGAACTGCATTAGGGGATCCGATTGAAGTGAATGCACTGAAGCATGTTTTTGGAGCAGGTCGCCAAGAAGCTTTAGTGATAGGCACGGTGAAAACGAATATAGGGCATTTAGAAGCGGCGTCTGGGATTGCGGGCGTGATTAAAACGATCTTGTCATTGCAGCATGAAGAAATACCACGACACTTACATTTTAGAGAGCGCAATCCGCAGATAGAAGATTTTGCAAATATTCCTGCCCAACTTCCGCTTACTCCCATTTCTTGGCAGAAACGTGCGAATCATCCTCGTCGCGCTGGCGTCAGCAGTTTTGGATTTAGTGGAACGAATGCGCATGTGATTATCGAGGAAGCGCCCGAGCAAGACCTAAGTCAAGTCAAACAAGCATTAGCGCGCACCGTATTTAATCGCCAGCGGTATTGGGCACCCGCATTAGAGCATGCTGTCAAACGAGGGCTATTCGGTGCAGATGTTCATCCGTTATTGGGTGCACGAATGCCGGAGATCGTGAATCAGACGGCCATCATTTATGAGCAACGTTTGGATTTAAGTGAAACGAGTTTGTACTATTTGGCAGATCATAAAGTGTTTCATCATATTTTATATCCAGGAGCGGGCTTTGTAGAATTATTATTATCCGCGATCTGCGATGTGCACCCAGGTGAGGCCATCCAGCTAAAAGACATCAGTATTGAAAGACCGTTAGAATGTAGTGGTATTAAGAAACTCCAAGTGCTCATCGAAGGAGACTTCATCTGTGTGTACAGTCAAGAAGAGGAAAGAGATTGGCGGTTGCATGCCCAAGGATATTTTTCGTTAGGCGCGGAATCTTTTGCGGGAGAAGGATTGAAAGTTTTACGCCGGCGGATTAATGAGGAAGTCGATGTTGTTGATTTTTATGCGCATATGCAAGTATTCGGTTTACAGTACGGTGAGCAGTTTCAAACGGTGAGACGTGCTTGGACATCAGGGGCCGAGGTATTGGTGGAATTGGAAGCTCACACCGAGGATAGTCGCTATGGGATTTATCCGCCTTTATTCGATGGAGCATTACAAGCCTTAGATTTATTAGCGCCCGAGAAAATGATTTATCTACCGGTGAGTTTTGCGACGATTTCTTATTATGCTCCTTTAACCCAAACTGCTGTTGCTCATGTGAAGTTAACGGAGCGCAATGCGCAATGGTTAACGGCGGATATTGATATTTATCAAGATGATACATTATGTTTGCATGTTACTGGATTTAAAGCCCACCAAGCGAACAAGGTGGCACTTGAAAGGTTGTTGCAACATGAGGGCGTGCAGACGTGGAGTTATGAACAAGTTTGGAACCTGTATACTCCAGAGATAGCAACGACGGCTTTAGAGCATGTTGTGACCTATGATGCACGTTCTTCTGATGCGTCTATCACATTAGCTCCTGCACAGCAGCTGCTAGAGTTTATTCAACACACACTAAAAGAACATCCCGTATTATCGCGATTGAATATTCTCACGGAAAATGCGTATTGCATTGCCAATGAAGAAAATCGTCTTAATCAATCACAATTGAATGGATTGATTAAGACGATTATTTTAGAGCATCCTGAACTTGCTATTAGACAGATTGATTTAGAAGCAGGAGAGGACATTTCATTCTTAACGGAAATCCATCAAGAGGTTGGAACAGAGCAGATTTTGGTACACCGCGACAATAAGTGGTATGCACCGCGGATAGTCCCGGAGCTGGGATTGTCTGTGCCATTAGGTGAATACCGCGTGGTTAAAAATGAGAATGGTGTATTAGAAGCTCTCACAGTGATAGAGGAAGAGGTCTATACGCCGAAGGCCAATGAGGTGGTGATTGCATCACGTGCGGTAGGGCTTAATTTCCGAGATGTATTAAATGCAATGAATTTATATCCTGGCGAGGCGGGTGCATTGGGTGGTGATGTTGCAGGGGTTGTGCAAGCCATCGGTGCGGATGTGAGGCGATTTAAAGTGGGTGATGTGGTATTGGGTTTAGCGGAGGGAAGTTTATCCAGCCAAGCGGTGAGTCGTGAGGAATTATTAATTACCAAGCCAGAGCTGTTAAATGATGCACAGGCGTGTACCCTACCGACTGTATTTATGACGGCCTATTTAGCGTTAATTAAACTGGCACAGTTGAAGGAGGGCGAGTGGGTCCTTATTCATGCGGGCACAGGTGGCGTGGGACTGGCAGCTATCCAGATAGCGCAGTACGTAAATGCTCGAGTAATAGCGACAGCGGGCAATGAGAAAAAACGTGCATACTTAAAAGCATTAGGAGTGGAACATGTTTTTGATTCTAGGAGCACTGCCTATCAAATGGAGATATTGCATATAACTGAAAATCGCGGTGTGGATGTGGTATTAAATTCACTGACGGGCAAAGGGTTTATTGATGCCAGTTTAAAATGCTGTGCGCCTGGTGCCCGCTTTGTAGAGATAGGCAAACGCGATATTTGGAGTCCACAAGACGTTGCTCAACAGCGAGAAGATATTGATTATCACATATTGGCTTTAGATGTCTTGGCGCAAGAACATCCAGAAGAAATCCATGTTTTATTGACACAGGTGCTGGATTTATTTATCCAAGGCCATTTGCGACCGATACCGCAAACAGAATTTAATTTGAGTCAGGCAGTGGATGCATTTAAATATTTGCAGCAAGCTCATCAGATAGGAAAGGTAGTGATTACCTTACCGCCTGCTCATATTTGCTTTGATGCACAGGCGAGTTATTTAATTACGGGTGGCTTAGGTGGTATTGGTTTAGAGCTCGCGCGATATTTAAGTGAGCATGGAGCCGGACGAGTGGTGTTGTCAAGTCGTAGAGCTGTAGATGAGAGCGATATTAGCACTATCTCAGTGAGAGATACGTTAATTGAAATTCAGAGATGTGATGTGAGTGACAAGCCGCAGGTGCAACAACTTATTCGGATGAGTCATACACCAACGTATCCGTTAAAAGGTATTTTTCATTTGGTGGGTGTCGTAGATGATGCACCGATTGATAAACAAAGTGCAGAACGATTTGATAAAGTGTTTTTACCTAAGGCATTGGGTGCTTGGCATTTGCATGAGGTCACGCAAGAGGAAGAAATAACGCTGGATTATTTTGTATTGTTTTCATCAATAGCTTCCTTGAATGGCTCACCGGGTCAGAGCAATTATGCAACGGCGAATAGTTTTTTGGACGGATTGGCGTACTACCGTCATCACTTAGGATTAAAAGCACAGAGTCTTAACTGGGGCCCTTGGCGTGAAGTGGGGATGGCGAAACACTGGGTGGCCAGTCATGAGCGACAAGGTGCTAAACCTCTTAAAACAGCAGATGCATTGGCAGCGTTATCGCATGCATTGAGGGAAGAAAAAGCACAACTGGAAATTATCCATGCGAATTGGAAACTAATAAGTGAGAGTTTATCGCAAGTACCGACGTGGTTATCCGAGCTGATGGAAAAGAAAGCAGCCAGTGTCTTTATGCAAATATTGGCAGAAACACCGGTAGAACAACGCGAAAGTTTGCTGAAAGCGGCTATTGTGCAAGAAATAAGAAAGGTGCTGAATCTCTCATCAACACAAATGATCGATGAAACGAAAGGTTTCTTTGAGATGGGTATGGACTCGTTAATGGCGTTGGAGTTGAGGAATCGATTACAGGCTTTGATTGACGTCTCTCTCTCCAATACGCTGGCATTTGATTATCCAACGCTAACAACTTTAGTGCCCTATCTCAACGGTATTCTTAGCCTAACAGAGCTTAAAATCATTCGTCAAGAAGTTGTTCGTTATGTCAGTCCGCAGGAGCCGATCGCCATCATCGGGATAGGCTGCCGCTTCCCTGGGGGAGCTGAAGGTCCTGAACAATTTTGGTCATTATTACAGGAAGGATTGGATAGCAGTATTGAAGTGCCGAAAGAGCGTTGGAATATTGATGCGTACTATGATCCAAATCCTGATGCACCCGGCAAGATGATATCGCGCAAGAGTAGTTTTTTGACGAGTTCAATTGCGGATTTTGATGCGGAATTTTTTGGGATTAGTCCGAGAGAAGCTGAATATTTAGATCCCCAGCAACGCTTATTATTAGAAGTGACCTGGGAAGCCTTAGAGGATGCGGGAATTGAGCCGAAGGCACTAAACTCATCATTGAGTGGAGTATTTATAGGGCTCTCAAGTCATGATTATGAGGATTTATTGACACAAGCATTAAATGTTGAAGAGATAGATGCTTATTTAGGAACGGGAAATGCCGCGAGCACTGCAACGGGCCGTATTTCCTATACATTAGGATTACAAGGCCCAAGTATGGCCATAGATACCGCGTGTTCATCCTCACTGGTCGCGTTGCATCAAGCCTGCCAAAGTTTACGATTAGGTGAAAGTAATTTAGCGATAGCCGGTGGCGTGAATGTTCTACTATCACCGGCGCTGAGTATAAATTTTAGTCAAGCACATATGCTAGCACCCGATGGACATTGTAAAACATTTGATGCCAGTGCCGATGGTTATGTACGCGGTGAGGGTTGTGGCATTGTTATTCTCAAACGTTTGAGTGATGCACAACGTGATTATGATCGAATACTCGCGATTATCAGCGGCAGCGCAGTGAATCAGGATGGTGCCAGTAGTGGCCTCACCGTACCGAATGGTCCTTCCCAAGAAGTCGTGATTAAGCGAGCCTTAGAACAAGCCCAATTAAATCCTGGTGATATCGATTATGTTGAAGCACATGGAACAGGAACTGCATTAGGAGATCCGATAGAAGTAAATGCACTGAAGAATGTTTTTGGAGAAAGTCGCCAGAAAGCTTTGGTGATAGGCACTGTGAAAACGAATATAGGTCATTTAGAAGCCGCGTCCGGGATTGCGGGTGTGATTAAAACGATCTTGTCTTTGCAGCATGAAGAAATTCCAAAGCATTTACATTTTAGAGAACGTAATCCGCAGATAGTGGATTTTGCGCAAATTCCTGCACAACTTCCGCTTAATCCAATTTCTTGGCAGAAGCAAGATAATCATCCACGTCGAGCGGGCATCAGCAGTTTTGGTTTTAGTGGCACGAATGCGCATGTTGTTATAGAAGAAGCACCTGAGCAAGATTTAAGCCAAATCAGACAACCTTTAGCTAGCACGGTATTTAATCGTCAGCGGTATTGGGCAAAATGTTTAGAATCTAAGATCATGCACTATCAGCTACTGCTGCCCACAACAGGCTCATTATCTGATTTACAAGTTTCACCATATATTCCTCCTTCCTTAGGTGAAGAAGAAATATTAATTAGGGTTGGCGCGACTGGTGTAAATTTTCGCGATTTATTGGCAGTTCTGCACTTATATCAGGGACTACAAGGTGCTGTGGGATTAGAATGCTCAGGACGCGTGATAGCGCGAGGAGAGGGAGTAACACGTTGGCAGATAGGTGACGAAGTGTTTGGAATAGCACTATCTTCCTATGCTGATGTAGTTGTTGCGCATGAACAAAGTTTTGCGCTAAGACCCCAATGGATCAGTATTGAAGAAGCAGCGGCCTTACCGATTGCTTATCTCACGGCATATACAGGGCTTATAAAGCTGGCAGAAGCAAAAGCGGGTGAAAAGGTATTAATCCATGCGGCAGCAGGGGGCGTCGGATTAGCAGCAGTGCAGATAGCTCAGTATCTCGGTGCAACAATTTATGCCACAGCAGGGAGTGAAGAGAAGCATGCTTATTTGAGAAGTCTTGGAATTACCCATATTTATCATTCACGCAATCGCTCTTTTAGTGAGCAGATCATGCAAGATACGCAGGGTGCAGGCGTGGATGTAGTGCTTAATAGCTTGACTCAAGAAGGATTTATTGACGCGAGTGTGAACTGCTGTGCCCAAGGGGCTCGTTTTGTGGAGATCGGACGATTAAATATTTGGAGGCCAGAGGAAATGGCGGCAGTTCGATCCGACATTATTTATTATGTGATGCAATTAGATAATACGATTTTGAATCAACCCAAGGCTATTGGTGAAATATTATCCTGGCTTGTAGAATGCTTAGGGCGTAAAGAATTGCACGTACTACCTATTACAGCATTCCCATTTGGCTCAATGCAGAAGGGATTTGCATATTTAGAACAGGCACAAAATATTGGCAAGGTGGTGATTACCTCCCCGCCCTCTGTAATGACTGAGCGCGAAGTGCGGAATTTATTAGGCGCAAAGGTTTTGACAGATAAGACTGTATTGTCCTTAGAAGATAAAGAC
>JBIOEC010000054.1:0-7101 GCA_044445645.1 Gammaproteobacteria bacterium
CACTAGAGCCAGATCAATCTCTTGCGGATCACCCACTTCAGGATATACACTAATATCTAAATCAGGATTGGATGTTAATAAGGCCTGGGTAATACCCTCTATAAGCCATTGATTACGCTTTGTCTCATCTGCATCACGTCCTACTATTATTGCTATCGCCATGTATTAAATCCTTACCTTTTCTAGGATTATGCTAATGATTGACTGACTACCTGCGCAAGATCGTCAGCAAGTCTCACAACCTGATTTTTTTCTTCCCCCTCTACCATCACCCGCACTAAAGGTTCCGTACCTGAGCGGCGTAATAATACTCGACCTTGTTGTCCCAGCTCAGCTTGCACCGCATGCACCGCATCGTGAATCGCTTTGATCGACAACATATCTTCTACGGGTTGGCCTACCGAAATATTTCGAATAATTTGTGGATATTTTTGCATTTGCGATTTTAATTCATGCAAATCGCGACCACTGGTACTCATGGCATATAACACTTGCAAAGCAGCAATAATTCCATCGCCAGTGGTGGTTACATCTAAACAAATAATATGACCGGAGCCTTCCCCACCCAAGGTCCAGCCTTGTTGTTGTAATTGCTCCAATACATATCGATCACCTACTTTAGCGCGCACAAATTCAATTCCTAAGGTCCCCAGTGATTGCTCTAACCCCAAATTGCTCATCACGGTGCCCACGACTCCGCCTTTTAAACGACCATGCACAAAATGTTCACGGGCAATGATATAAAGTATTTCATCGCCATCGATCACCTCACCTTTATTATCGACCATGATCACCCGATCACCATCACCATCTAAGGCAATGCCCACGTCAGCGCCATGCGCTAATACCGTTTGTTGTAAGTTTTCAGGATGTAACGAGCCACACTGATCGTTAATATTCAAACCATCAGGTTTATTATGAATAGGAATCACCTGCGCACCCAATTCACGTAACACATTGGGCGCCACATGATATGTAGCACCGTTCGCACAATCCACCACAATTTTTAGGCCACTCAAATCGGTGAGATAAGGCACTGAGGATTTGCAAAACTCAATATACCTACCTACAGCATCAGGCAGGCGTGAGGCTTTGCCTAATTGATGTGAAGGCACGGTTTGCATGGGCTGAGCTAAATACTCTTCAATCATTAATTCGGTGGTATCGGGTAATTTGAACCCACGGCCAGAAAAGAATTTGATCCCATTGTCATGATGCGGATTATGCGAAGCACTGATCATAATGCCTAAATCTGCACGTAATGTCCTGGTTAAATAGGCTAAACCCGGCGTTGGCATTGGGCCAATCAGTTGGATATTAATGCCCGCTGCTGATAACCCGGCTTCTAGAGCCGATTCAAACATATAACCCGAAATACGGGTATCTTTAGCTATCAAGGCCTTGCCACCTTTTTGGCCGCCCATAACATGGCCTACGGCCCAGCCTAGATGTAAAATAAAATCAGCCGAAATAGGAGGTTCCCCTACGCGGCCACGTATACCATCGGTGCCAAAATAACGCCGCTTTCTAGTCATGTCTAGGATCTCCTATTAATAAGGGAATATTATAACGTGAGTATGGAGAAATATATAATTTTTTAGAAATCACTGGAAAATTTAAAAACCAGGAGGTAATTCTCAGCATTTTTTGCCGAGGATTACTGAGCAAAGCGCTCGCTTAGCATTTGTTTGACTTGTTCGCGATATCCAATGGGATCCACTTTCACAAATATATCAGTAACACCTTTACCAGAATAGCCATTTATTTTGATTCCACCCGGCACATCCGATTTCCAGCGTAATGAGCCAGGCGAATACTTATGCCGGCAACATTCAGATATACCAATCACGGTTTTTGTTACGTAGGAAAAAGATTGCAGCCATTCTATGCTGCGTTTGAGGTCTTTATCTAGACTTTTATGCCGCCCAGTTTTTTCCATGATTTAAAAGAGGGAAAATAGAGAGAATAACCGAGTATAGTGCATTAGGCTGGTTTCAACCACAATTGGCGTAATTCAGCAGATAAATCTGCAAATTGCAGGCTCTGTTGAATGCGCGCGACTACTAAGTGACCTTGAATGCGGGTAACGCTTTGTTGAGCTAATTGACGCGCTTGGTCAGCATTCCCATGCAAAGGTTGCAGCAAACTGGTTACTGAATCTACCCAAGCATCAAAATAGCTTTCAATAGCTTGTGAAAAGACTTTCGTTTCACCTAGCTCTAAACCCAATAAAGTGGGTAACAAGCCTTCAACTCGCTGAGAGAAAAATTCTTCACACGCTTGCAAAAAATTACTGATACGTTGTTCTGAATCTACTTCCATGTTTTCAGCGTGGATAAAAATATACTGGTCACATTCGTTGTGCACATACTTTATTGCTGCCAGAGCTATATCTTCTTTGGTTTTATAATGATGAAACAAACTTGCTTTACGAATTTGGCAGTGTTGAGCAATGGTTTGCGTAGAAGTGCCATGATAGCCTTGTTGAGCAAAAAACTGTGCTGCACAGGCAGCTAGCTCAATACGAGTGCCATCTTTATTTTTGGCTAAGCCTTGCCTACCTACCGAACGGTTTGCTAAAATGATGTTAGACATCGCTTGGTTCCCTGATCAAGCCTTGTTAAGTGGTACATGGGCACATAAGGGTGCCTGTGTTCCACGCTATAAGCTATTTATCTGTAAGCCAATTCTCAAAATGAGAACTTTCTATGTCCCACAATTATATGAGGCTTATCGGCTAAAAGTCTATATGTCCAGTAAAAATACTGTGTTTTTTTCTCAAAATACCCAGGGTAAACCCTTATAAAGCTTTCCCCTATATACATAGCTTACTAATAAAGTTAATATACTCAACTTTAGATGGAACGTTTCTATGCCACGAGGACAAAGAATGCCCTTAGGGGATTTTATTGACTCTCAACTTAAAGTTAGAGGATTAATTGAAATATCTTATTTAGATGGCGACAAACTAGATTTAACCGCAGTTGCAAACCATGCTTGGGGTGAAGAAATCCAAGCTCTCGCATTACGACTGGAGCAATATTTGGCTCCGAATGCTGATAAAAAAACTTGCAGACAAGAAATTATCACCGCGCTTAATACTTTAGTAATGGATCCCTCTATCCAAATGGAGGCCGATGCCTTTGAACATTTCCTTCCCATAAATGATTTATGGCAAACTGATCTTAATATTACAAAAAAATATATTTTCTTATTAATTCTTACTCACGCCTTAATACAGAATTATTTTCCTAGAAATGACGAAAACAACTTAAATAAGGCTGAAATATCAAAATTATTTGCTGCGTTTTTCACTAGGAAATTAGGAAAAGACTTAATCGCACATCATAATAATAAAATTCTGGAATGGGGTGTGAAAAATTCTTTTCTGGATGTCTTCCTATTTTTAACACCTTTGCTATTTAAAGGTTGGGGTGTATTTACTATCATCTCTTCTCTATTGTTACTACTCTTTTCCAAAATCAAGTTAAACAATTCTTATAGTGCCCCGTTACCTATAACTGAACTAAAAATCCCATTTATGGAAGAGCCTATATTAGCTGCAGGAGATATTTACCGCTTAGTAGACTCTGAGATAACCAGGTTAATCCAAATTACATCGGCTACGATTCAAGACGATGAAAGTTATACGCCTAGAGTTATCTATCCAGACCATTCGTCCATGGCGAATTTTTTTGGATTATTTGCACCTACACTCATATTAATAATGCTGGTCGCGCTCTCAAGTACTGCCGTTATCAAAGCTTTATCGGAATATACATTAAGTACTTATGTAGGTTCCGGAAAAAAAGGTGTAGAAGAAGTTCTCTTTCAGCATTTTATGTCACATCCTCTTTTGAAAATCATTACAAGGCCACAAGTAGCTAATGCTGTTGGGACTACTCATAACGCGTCCCCGATTCCTGCACCTCGTTCCGAGCATATACCTAAGACAACCTAACAAAACTCATGGGTATATAAACATTGCTTATAACTTCACACTCTGAATTTGCTCAGCTGTTTGATATCCTTTAGGTAATTTATTACCGCGTTGCGCACATTCGCCTTGATATGAAATCAAGTCATCACCTTTTAAAATCATTTTGCGTTTACCCGCTATGATCTGTAAACCTTCGCGCTTATGTAGGCTGACTACGCAGATTAAGCTATCCGAACTATCGGCTAAATCAGGTTTGCGTAAGTTAATCAATTTATTGCCTTTGCCGCGTGCCATAACTGGCAAATCTTTTGCAGATACTATTAATAGACGGCCTTGTTGAGTTAATAGTGCTAATAAAGTATTCGATACATCTTCCAGTAGTTCTGGAATCAATGCACGCGCACCTTCAGGTACTTTTAATACTTGTTTACCATTGCGATTTTTACTTATCAGCTCTGCAACGGGCGCAATAAACCCATAACCATGAGTAGTCGTCAATAGCACTTGTTGATTCTCTTCACACAACAACATGCCCATAAATTCCGCACCATTGGGAGGATTTAAATGACTGCTTAATGGCTCCCCATAACCGCGTGCCGAAGGTAATTGGTTAATCGCTAATGTATAAGTACGCCCGGTACTGTCTAAACAAACTAGCGATTGATTACTACGGCCTTGTACCATTTGCAAGAATTGGTCACCCGCTTTGTAACTCAAGGCAGCGCCATCTACTTCATGACCTTTTGCAGCACGAATCCATCCTTTAGTTGATAAAATCACGCTTACCGCTTCTACTGGTAAACGTTCTGTTTCAGAAATTATTTGTGCTTCTGCACGTTCCATAATCGGCGAACGACGTTCATCGCCAAATTTCTGCTCTAGTGCGAGTAATTCTTTACGCACTAAACGATCTAATTCTGCAGGAGAGGCTAATATTTTTTGCAACACATCGCGTTCTAAAGCCAATTCATCTTGTTCGCCACGGATTTTTTGTTCTTCCAATTTGGCTAAATGGCGTAATTTAATTTCCAAAATCGACTCGGCTTGCACATCGGTTAAACCAAAACGCTGCATCAAAACAGGTTTAGGCTCATCCTCTTGCCGAATGATGGCAATCACTTCATCAATGTTCAAATAGGCAATTAATAAACCTTCTAAAATATGTAAGCGATTTAAAACCTTATCTAAACGATATTGCAAACGTTTTGTGACTGTTTGCCGCCGAAATGTCAGCCACTCGGTAAGAATAGTGGCCAAGTTCTTAACTTGTGGACGGCCATCTAAACCAATCATATTTAAATTGACTCGATAACTGCGTTCTAAATCGGTACTGGCAAATAGATGGCTCATCAGTGGTTCAATTTCCACCCGATTCGATTTGGGGACAATCACAAGTCGTACTGGATTTTCATGATCGGATTCATCGCGCAAGTCCATCACTTGTGGCAGTTTTTTATCTCGCATTTGCGCAGCAATTTGTTCTAACACTTTAGCACCCGATACTTGATGCGGAAGTGCGTCAATAACAATTTCCTCATCTTCCATATGATACACCGCACGCATCTTCAATGAGCCGCCGCCGGTTTCATATATACGCAAAATGTCAGCGCGTGGAGTAATAATTTCTGCAATGGTTGGAAAATCCGGTCCCGCGATATACTGAGTTAAAGCTCGCACACTTAAATTAGGATCGTCTAGTAAAGCGATACAAGCATTAATCACTTCGCGAACATTATGCGGTGGAATATCCGTTGCCATTCCTACTGCTATTCCAGTGGTACCATTTAGCAAAATATGAGGTAATTGCGCTGGCAATTGTTCTGGCTCATCTAAGGTGCCATCAAAATTCGGTAGCCAGTTGACCGTACCTTGATCTAGTTCACCTAATAAAATGTCGGCAAAAGCGGATAAACGCGATTCAGTATAACGCATAGCCGCGAACGATTTGGGATCATCCAATGAACCCCAGTTGCCTTGGCCATCAACTAAAGGATAACGATAACTAAACGGCTGTGCCATTAATACCATGGCTTCATAACATGCTTGGTCACCATGTGGGTGAAATTTACCTAATACATCACCGACGGTACGTGCGGATTTTTTGTATTTGGCTGTGGCTTTTAAACCCAACTCTGACATCGCATAAATAATGCGGCGTTGTACGGGTTTTAAACCATCTGCAATATGTGGCAGAGCCCGATCCAAAATTACATACATGGAATAATTTAAATAGGCTTGCTCGGTGAAGGTCTTAAGCGATTGTTGCTCTAATCCACTTGTTACTGATGCTGGGGTTGTCATATTTTATACCTTATACAGTGTCCCGTGGCGTTGCTCTATGTCACTCACGGATGACCCTATTATTCATTAACTTCTAAAATTACTCGGGCTTTTAGTCCCTGCCAAGCAAAATTATTTAAATGTGCTAAATTTAGCAGTACCGCTATACCAAAGACGCTATATCCTGATTTTACTGCTAAATCGGCAGAGGCCTGTAAAGTTCCGCCAGTGGCGAGAACATCATCGATAATCACTAAACTTCCTGCGCCACGTTGCATCTCAATAACTGCCTCGCCATATTCCAAAGAATAACTCAAGGTCTGAACATCGCCAGGTAATTTTCCTTGCTTGCGAATCAACACTAAACCTTTACCTAAACGTTCTGCAAGTGCAGCTGCAAACACAAATCCTCGCGACTCTATACCTGCTAAATAATCAACTTTTTCCCACTCTGCTGGAGTGAATAATTTTTCATATTCATCGATAGCTAAACTTAAACCATTTTTTAGCAATGGAGAAATATCCTTAAAACTAACTCCCAGTTTGGGAAAATCAGGAACCGCATGAATGAGATCTTTGATCTGTTGTTTTGACATAAATTATCCTCCAACTTCTGCCATATGGCCTTTAGCTTCTAGCCAAATCTTACGATCTCCGGCACGTTTTTTTCCTAACAACATATCCATCATTTTATGAGTATCAGCAGTATCTTCCACTGTTAATTGCACTAGACGTCGTGTATCTGGCGCCATGGTGGTTTCGCGTAATTGCAATGGATTCATTTCACCTAACCCTTTAAAGCGCTGTACATTGACTTTGCCTCTTTTATGCTCGGCATTGATTCGATCTAAAACACCTTGTTTTTCAGATTCATCTAAAGC
>JBIOEC010000055.1:0-6920 GCA_044445645.1 Gammaproteobacteria bacterium
ATCATTACGAATATCATCTAGAATGGAATTTAATCCTAAATCAAATACTAACCAATATTTTTCACCTAATAAATGTTTGGCATTGGCAATCAAGCCATCGATATGTGCTTCTTTATCTCCGCCTTCGGGTTCATCCGCAGGAACATTAGCGAATACCTCGGCCAAAGAGTGATAAAAATCCCGGCCAAACTTTTGTTGCAGTTCATCGATGATAATTTGCAAATAATCACCCCGATAACCATTACTGGGGAAAGTAAATTGTTCGCCTAAAGCTTGTAGATAGCGCAGCCAAATACTGGTGGCCAAAATGTCCATTTGCCGTCCAGCATCGTTAATGTAGTATTCGCGTTCGACATGAAAGCCGATAGCCGATAATAAGGCTGCCACACAGGAGCCATAAGCCGCTCCACGCCCATGTCCTACATGCAATGGTCCTGTGGGATTGGCTGATACAAATTCAACTAGAACTTTCTTACCAGCTCCAATTTGACTATGACCATATTGTTCACCTTTTTCCAGAATGGTTTTTACCACTGTCAGGGCGACATCCGCAGCCAGATAGAAATTAATAAATCCTGGACCTGCGACTTCCGTTTTAGTCACACTGGCATCAGTCGGTAAGTGCTGACAAATCAATTCAGCCAGCTCACGGGGCTTTTTCCCCAGTGGTTTGGCTAATAAGAGGGCAATATTACTGGCAAAGTCCCCATGTTGTGGATCTTTGGTGCGCTCGACCAGTATCAACACCTCAGCTGGCATCTCTATAGAGAGTTGTGCTAATGACCGCTGGATTAAATTCTTAATAAGAGTTTGCATAAAAGCCTATATTTCATTCGTGGAAACCCATCATTTTAATAAGAGTGAGGAATATAAGCAAATTTTAGTTACATCCCCCTCATCCACGAGCAGGAAGGCAACTTGCTACCCAACCCATTTATCTGATATAAAGGAGTATAAATTATAGTCATTCAGCAGTAGGGGGTCTTATGCAAGGTAACACGCCATACGTATCGAAAAAACCCGATGAAAATGGTATTTTTCCTTATACCGAGGAAGAAAATCAGATTTGGAGCGAGCTTTATCAACGCCAAGAGAAGATTATTAAACAGTATGCGTGCCCAGAATATATAGAGGGTGTAGAAGCTTTGGCTTTGCCACAAGACCGGGTTCCTCAATTGACGGAAGTCACAGCTACTTTGCAAAGGCAGACGGGCTGGGGAGTCGCATCGGTTCCTGCCCTTATTTCTTTTGATCGCTTTTTCGGACTATTGGCCAATAGGCAATTTCCGGCCGCGACTTTTATTCGTCGGCGTGAACATATGGATTATTTGCAAGAACCAGATATTTTCCACGAAATTTTTGGGCATTGTCCATTGTTGACCAATCAAGTGTATGCCGATTTTATGGAAACCTACGGAAAATTAGGTATGAATGCCAGCAAGAAAGATCAAGTGATGCTAGCTCGGTTATATTGGTTTACCGTAGAGTTTGGCTTAATGAGAAATGGCAATGATGCCTGTTGCTATGGGGCTGGATTACTATCCTCCACAGGAGAAACCATTTATTCAGTAGAAAGTGAAATTCCGAAGCGTATTCCTTTTACCATTTTAGATGCTTTGCGTACCCCTTATCGTTATGATATTTTCCAAACCGTTTATTTTGTGATTGAAAATTTTCAGCAGTTATATGATTTAATTCAACAAGATTTAATGGGCCAAATTCAATTAGCACGTGAATTGGGCGAATTTCCTCCCACATTTCCACCTAAAAAAGAGGCTGGTGTATGGCAAAATTGTTAAAAGAAATGAAATGTATCGGCTGCGAAGGCGGTATAGAACCGTTGTCAGTGGAACGTGCAAAAGAATTACTCACGCAAACTCCAGAATGGCAATTAGCCGCGGATAATAAATCAATTAGCAAAACCTTTATTTTTAAAGGCTTTGGTAAAACCATGTTATTTGTCAACGCCGTTGCCTGGATCGCCAATCAAGAAGGTCATCACCCTGATCTGCAAGTAAGCTTCGATCGGTGCACAGTGAATTTCACTACGCATGCAGTTCAGGGTTTAACGGATAACGATTTTATTTGCGCCGCTAAAGTAGATGCATTGTTGTAAAACTTAGCAAAGTCATGTCATCTGGATCTTGCATTCGCGGGATCCAGATGAAATCTCGCCTCTGCCTGGATCATGGGGAGTTACCTATTTTCCAACACAATACAAAAAAATTTTAGATGTTTTTTCCATGAACAGGCACTTTACCGGCGCTTCTTAACCCCCCTAAATGAGCAGCTACTTACCAAGTGGACGCATCGTCTAAAACACTTTGGTGATGTTGACTGCTGACTGTCTAAATGTACTTACAAAATAGGACAGACACAAAAGTGATTTCTGATGTACAGTAATAAATATTAATCAAGGAAAAAAAAGATCAATAAGCTCAATGATTTTGAAAAAGCCTTAGAAAAATATACCAAGCCTGAGGAAGCGTGCATAGAAGTATTAAATCGCTTGGGCATTCCTTTTGAGCCATCTCAAGCAGAAAAAGACTATAACGAGGAAAGGAGTACACAAGTACTCGCTCGTACGATGGTTCATTTAAAGAAACGTTTTCGCGGTCAACTTTTCTATAGGGAGCAGAAACTGTTCTATGAAGATAACATCAATCGGTAGTTATCTTATTGCTGAGGTATTTCTACAGCTTCCTCATGAGATACTGAGGAAGTTATAAAAAACGTAATATTGACAATAACGATAAGTGGGTGTACACTAAAAAAGTGTATGCTCGGGGAGAGAATACATCGTGGATATTTTTCAGGTAACAATTCCTCCGAAGGTATTGCGCTCGCTGAGCCGCGTCCCTCAACCTATCGTTGTTAAACTACAAGAATGGGTTGAAAGTGTCGGGATGGAAGGTCTGTATAAGACAAGAAAAATATCGGGATATCATGATGAGCCAGTACAAGGAAAAGAAAGGCGTGGCCAACGTTCTATTCGTTTAAATAGAAGCTGGAGAGCGTTTTATAGAATTGATGAAACAGGTAAGGTTCATTTTATTGAGATAATAGAGGTTAATAAACATGAGTACTAAAAAAAGTATGAGCATGACTGAAAAAACGCTAGCATCCCTCGAAGGTATTAGCAAAAAAAAATTAACTGTCGGAAACTTGTTGTGGGCTATTCGGGAGAGTGACGAAATGTCCCTGGCTGAATTTTCAAAAATCTTAGGGATCTCACGTCAGTACCTTTGTGATATTGAACATGGACGTAGAACAATCAGCGTTAAAATGGCTGCACAGTTTGCTAAAAAACTAGGGCATTCCCCCGTGCAATTTGTTAGGCTCACTATTCAAGAAGAAGTGGAAAGATCAGGACTGCATCTTGAGGTTCAGGTCAAAGAAGCTGCTTAAGTCTATAGGAAATCTTTTGTAAACTTGCATATTTTAAATGGGAGAGAATTATTAAACGATGTGCCTGAAAATTATTAACTTGTTAAAATTAATGCCGATTTTAGTCTACTTCTTCACAATAAGTAGCTATGCTAACGATTACATCGCTCAGCCAAAAATCCATAATAATATTGTCGAACCACTTATAAAGGATAGCTTTAATTCGCCTGAAAGCTGGCGAAGACCTGTTACTCCATTTCAGATTGCCGATCGAACTTGGTATATTGGTACCGAGGGAGTGAGTGCAGTACTTATTAAGACTGACGAAGGTGCCATATTAATTGATGGAGGTCTGCCTGGTGCTGCAAAAATGTTACTTGCACATATGAGTCAACTTGGAGTATCACACCATGATCTTAAATGGATACTTTTAAGTCACGCACATTACGATCACGCAGGCCCTCTTGCGCAGATTCGAAGTACTACAGGGGCGCAAGTTGCAACTAATGCAGAGTCAGCAACACTATTGGCACGAGGAGGAAAAAGAGATATTCATTTCGATGATAAGTACCCTTTCCCACCAGTACAAACTGATCGATTTTTGATGGATGGTGAAACAATTGATTTGGGAGGGATAAAGTTAACTGCTCATTTCACTCCAGCCCATACACCTGGCACCATTAGCTGGACTTGGGTGGATCAACGTGACGGTAAGCCGATTCGTATCGCCTACCTCGATAGCCTTACTGCTCCTGGTTATAAACTCAAAGATAATCCGCGCTATCCGCATATTATTGAAGACTTCCGTCATGGATTCGATGTCATCAGCTCTTTAGCCTGCGACCTGGTGCTAACACCACATCCGGAGGGCAGTGGCTGGATACCGGCTAACATTACATCACCCCAGAATCACCCAATGACGTGTGCGAACTATACTGAACATATACGACAACGCTTCGACAAACAACTGCAAAAATAGCGGAAGTAACAATAAAATACACCACATAAACAGCATTGGTCACTTTGCTGCTGGCTATATAAAGAGCGATAATTATGAAGAAATATGATGTTTTTAACGTAGATCTTGACGCTGAAGAGCAGGAAATTACTAAGGCTCTCGATCAAGATAAACATAAAAGTGTAGATGATTTAGAAGAAAAAATAGCATTTGCAAAAGAGGCTGCGGTAAATTATTTACGTAAGGATGCTCGTGTTAATATTAGGATTTCTAGTCATGATTTAACTCTTCTTAAGCAGAGAGCTGCTTACAAAGGTTTACTCTATCAAACTTTTATTGCTAGTATTTTGCATGAATATGCTGCTGGACATTTTATTGAAGCAGCTCATTAATTAACGAACTCTAGAACATTTCCTGAGGATCCACATCCAAAGACCAGCGAACTCCGCGTGATATTTTTGAAGTGCCTAAAGTATCTGTCAGCAATTTAAGCATTTGTTGTAGTGACTTGCGTTGTTGTGCTTGGAATAATAGTTGTCCGCGATAACGGCCGGCACGTTTTTCCATTGGGGCGGGAACTGGGCCTAATAACTGTACGCCAGGAATAGAATATTCTTTTGCAGTTTTAGATACAAACTCCAGAAAATTTAATGGCTCATCTGCGTATCTAGATTCAGCGCGCATCATGGCAATATAACCATAAGGCGGCAGTCCTATTAACTCACGCTCTGCTAGAGCGGCACGGGCAAAATCATTGTATCCCTGAGTCACTAATTGTTGTAATAAGGGATGATCAGGATGACGGGTTTGGATCAGAACTTCGCCAGCTTGATCACAACGTCCAGCACGACCAGAAACTTGCATGAGTAATTGTCCAATGCGTTCACTTGCGCGAAAATCAATGCTAAATAAACCACTGTCGGCATCTAGAATGGCAACTAGGGTTACATTAGGAAAATGATGACCTTTAGCTAGCATTTGTGTACCTACTAAAATCTGCGCGGTGCCTTCATGCACTTGATTAAGCAGATCATGTAGTGCGCCTTTTTTGCGGGTATTATCGCGATCAATGCGTACGGTTTGGTATTCAGAAAAATTTTGAGCTAATGCATCTTCAATGCGTTCGGTTCCTTGCCCTAAAAAAATCAAGTTATGGCTTGTGCATTTAGGACAGGCTTTGATTAAAGGTTGCTCGTGTTCACAGTGATGACAGCGTAGCTTTTTCGACTTCCAATGCAAAGTATAGCGCGCATCACAATGCGCACAGGCTGCGATCCAGCCACAATCGTGACAAATCATTACTGGTGCATAACCTCGACGATTTAAAAATAACAGAACTTGATTTCCCCGTTCTAAATGTTTTTTCATCGCATTGATTAAAGGCTTGGATAATCCTTCTTCTAAGCGCTGTTGTTTAATATCGATTAATTTAAATTGTGGAGGATTCGCGTTGCCTGCCCGTTCGGGTAAATTTAACAGCTGGTAACGACCGGTTTGTGCATTATAAATAGATTCTAATGAGGGAGTTGCCGATCCTAATACGATAGGAATATTTTCTAAATGAGCGCGCATTACGGCTACATCGCGCGCGGAATAACGAAAGCTATCTTGTTGTTTAAAAGAAATATCATGTTCTTCATCGACAATGATGATCCCTAAATTTTCCATAGGAGTAAAAATAGCCGAACGCGTTCCAATGATAATGCGTGCGTTACCATGTTTTGCCGCTAGCCAGTTTTCGGAGCGTTGACGATGATTTAATCCCGAATGCAAGGTGACAATCTGGGTATTAAACCGTTGCGCAAAGCGCTCTACGGTCTGTGGGGTGAGGCTAATTTCTGGTACTAAGATGAGAGCTTGTTTATCTTGTTTAAGAGCTTCTGTAATCGCTCGCAAGTATACTTCCGTTTTACCACTGCCGGTGATACCATCTAGTAGGAATGCTTGGTAACCTGAGGATTGGTTAATAGTGTTAACCGCTAGCTCTTGATGTTTATTGAGTTGTGGAATCGCACCTGTTTTTAATAATATTTGATTTTCTTCCGGATAAATTGTAAAAGGCTCGAGATAATCGTAGCGCGCCAAATAATAAATTACCTGCTGAGTAAATCCTTGCGAAAGTAAATATTTTTCCGGTAAGCCATCTGGATGAGCGCTTAATAACGCGATTAATTCTAAATGACGTTTACCACGTTTTGCTAAAGGTTCCGGTGTGGTTGTGGCAAGTTTGGTTAAACGCCAGCCTGTTGTACCGGGCTTGTCGGCTGGAATATCACGACGTAAGGTGGTGGGGAGCGCATTCCCTAGAATTTCTCCTAAAGAATAGTGATAATATTCACTAGTCCATTGACAGAGTTTAATAAACTTTTCATCAAATAAAGGTGTTTCATCGATGATATTAATGGCTGGTTTAAGTTTTTGCGGTGCAACGGCACTGGATGTTTCGATGCTAATAATAATGCCGATTAAAATACGTCTACCAAATGGTATTTTTACGCGTAAGCCAGGTTGTAGTTGTGAGGCATTCACTCCGCTGGGTGGGAGATAATCAAAATATTCGCGTACAGGCGATGGC
>JBIOEC010000056.1:0-6705 GCA_044445645.1 Gammaproteobacteria bacterium
CCCTTGGGCAATTACCTCAATATTAATTCCATTGCGCGCGAGGGCGCCAAATAATGTGCCCGTAACACCTGGAGTATTACGCATCTGCTCGCCTACTATCGCAATAATTGATAAGCCATTCTCAACAATAATAGGATCAATAAGTCCTGCTTGCATATCAAATGCAAATTCTTTTTCTGTCGCTTCTTTAGCACTTAATGCACACTCTGGGGTGATCGCAACACAAATTGAATGCTCGGAAGAACCTTGGGTAATCAACATAATATTGATTGAGCGTTCGGCTAGAGCCGTGAACAAACGTTTTGACATCCCACTTACGCCTACGATTCCACTTCCTTCCACCCGCAACAAACTGATATCTGAAATTGAAGAAATTCCACATATTGGCATAGTTTGATTACTGGCCGTAGCAGAAATCCAAGTTCCTGGCGCGGCAGGATTAAAGGTATTTTTAATTCGGATAGGAATATTCGCCAAACAAGCCGGCATGATAGTGGGCGGATAAATTACTTTCGCACCAAAATGCGATATTTCCATGGCTTCTTTATAACTCATTTGTGCCAAAGGAAATGCCTGTTTAACTTTTTTAGGGTCAGCCGTCATTACTCCATCTACATCGGTCCAAATTTGTATTTCTTCTGCTCCTAATGCCGCAGCAAGGATGGAGGCAGTGAAATCTGATCCTCCGCGTCCCAAAGTGGTGGTTTCTTTTGTTTCAGAGGAACCAATAAAGCCGGTAATGATCGGCAAACAATCCTGAGAATGAATTTTTTTGCGGATCAACGCATAGGTTTTTTCATAGTCAACTTTTGCTGACCCAAAATTTCTATCGGTTTTGATAAACTCGCGAGCATCAAAAAATTTCGCCTGCGGCAAAGTTTGTTGCAAGGCACAGGCCAGTAGGTAAGCCGATAATCTTTCACCATAACTCATCAACTCATCTAAGGCGCGCTTAGATAGCTCTTGCACCAAAAACACTCCATGCAATAAATCATGCAGATCATTAAAATTATCACGCATTGGATCATGAATTTTCGGCAAAAAAACTTCTAATTCTTGTGCGATATCTTCATGTCGTTTTTTTATTTCAGCAAATGTATTTTTATAGTTTTCATCTCTACTTACCGCTTCTTCCCCAGCCTTAACTAACAAATCGGTCACGCCGCCTAAAGCGGACACTACCACTACAAGCTCAGGACTCGTGAGGTAAAGATCATTGACAATCGCTGTAACTTGCTTAATCCGATCCAGTTTAGCGACAGAAGAACCGCCAAATTTGATTATTTTCATGATAGGTCTGCCTTAAAAAAACTCCACAATAAAATCCACTCTAAACGCTACAACTTATGATGTCAACATCCAGTAAGTCCCCTACACTTTTCCACTGCTTTGTTTTTTATCTTATTTTTTATATTGTCGTGGATTTTATCGTGAATTAATCTCCCATTTTTAATCTTTTGTTAATACTCATCTATTTTGCTATAATTATTAAAAAATACATTATCTTGGAGTCATCATGGAATTCATTGCAAACAGCATTAATCAATTACCCCAACAAAGCAATTGCCTAATTGTAGCGGTGTTCACTCAAAATGAACTATCAACCATCGCTGAAGAATTAGATAAGGCCAGTCAAGGCGCTATTCGTGCTTTTTTAGCCCACGGAGACTTATCGGGAAAAATAGGTGAAACCGCACTTCTATATAAAGTGAATGGTATAAATGCAGATCGTATTTTATTAGTCGGATGCGGAGATAAAAAAGGTATTAGCGATCAAGAATTCTATAAACTCCTGCGCAGTATTGCCAGCAATTTAAAGCAAACTAAGACCACCCAAGCGATTTATGCACTTACTGATCTTAACATTAAAGAACAAAATATCAATTGGCAATTACGCCAAGCTGTAATTATCCTGCGGGATGAGCTCTATAGTTTTACCCAATTAAAAAGCAAATCAGAATCCAATGCAGAAAATTTCAAGCAACTTGATCTTCTAACCACAAACGATCAAGCCGCACAAAAAGCCGTGGCAACTGGAAGCATTATTGCCGATAGCGTAAAACTCGCTAAAGATCTGGCCTATTTACCTCCTAATATCTGTACTCCAACTTATCTAGCCGAACAAGCACAACAAGTTGCCAAAGAAATTCCGTCTCTAAAAATAGAGATTATAGAAGAAGAACAGATGCGCGAGCTAAAAATGGGCTCTTTATTAGCCGTTACTCAGGGCAGTCAGCAACCCGCAAAATTAGTGATCCTCCATTACGAAGGGGCTAATGCGAGCAGTAACCCAACCATATTGGTAGGTAAAGGCATTACTTTTGATACTGGCGGAATTAATTTAAAACCTTCTACCGGTATTTTAGGCATGAAATTTGATATGTGTGGTGCAGCCACAGTATTAGCTTCCATTCGTGCAGCAGCGTTGCTTAAATTACCCCTTAATATTATTGCAGTAATGGTCTGCGTGGAAAACATGATCGGCAGTCATGCCTATCGCCCGGATGATGTTGTCACCAGCATGTCAGGACAAACCATTGAGGTCACTAATACCGATGCTGAAGGTCGCCTCATTTTATGTGATGCACTCACATATTGCACACGCTTTAAACCAGAAGTCGTGATCGACATGGCAACTCTGACTGGTGCAATCATTACTGCTTTAGGAAAACATGCATCGGGGGTCTTTAGCAATAACCAACCGCTAGCGGATGCCTTATTAAAAGCCGGCCAAGAAAGCGGTGACCGCGCATGGCAATTACCAATTTGGGATGAGTATCAATCGCAATTAGATAGTGGAGTTGCAGATATGGTTAATAGTGGAGCGAGCGGTGCTAATTCTATTACCGCAGCATGTTTTCTTTCGCGTTTTACCAAGGAATATAAATGGGCACATCTAGATATTGCCGGCACAGCTTTTCAACTAGGCAGCAAGGCGGTCGCTACTGGACGTCCCGTGCCGTTAATCGTGCAATATTTGATAGACCAGGCGTCTTCTAATCCACACTGAGCAATTTAATCGGTGCATAAAGGGCGACAATGAGTCGCCCTTACCCATAAGGGTTATTGCTGCTTTTTAATACTAGATGGATTGGCGTACCCACTAATTTTAGAGCCTTGCGAAAAGTGTTAACCAAATACCGTTGGTATTGTTGTGATAACGCTTGTGTTTGGTTACCATGAATTACAATTCGAGGGGGTAATACCCCACCTAAATGCGCGTATTTCAATTTCGGCCGCCGACCATGTGCAAGTGGTGGTGGATGTGCAGTTACGGCATCCAACAAAATCTGGGTTAATAATGATGTGGCATGTTTTGCAGTAATGCATTGATAAACTTTTTCAATTTTCTCCCACAATTTTCCTACACCAGTTCCATGTTTAGCAGAAATAAATAAATGGTCTGCAAAATCAACAAACGCTAAGCGGCGATCGATTTGCTCTTTTATTTGACCACGCTCATAATCGCCTAAACCATCCCATTTGTTGATAGCTATAATTAAACCCCGCCCAGCCTCCAAAACAAAACCCAATAAATTTAAATCTTGTTCGGTGACACTCTCTTGCGCATCTATCATAAAAATCACCACATGCGCTTCTGAAATAGCTTGTAAGGTTTTCACTACAGAAAATTTTTCAATAGTTTCTTTGATATTAGTGCGTCGTCTTACCCCGGCGGTATCGATTAATGTGTATTTTTGCTCTCGTCGAGTAAATGGAATAAAAATACTATCTCGTGTAGTACCAGGTTGATCGAATACGACGACTCTTTCTTCACCGAGTAAGCGATTTACTAATGTAGACTTGCCTACATTCGGACGCCCAACAATAGCTACTTTAATGCCAGGATCAATTGCGACCGGAGGTTCTGCTTGCAAAATATCCGGTATTGCTTCATAAGCCGTAGCAAGTAATTCATCAATGCCTTTATTATGGGTGGCAGCAATCGCGACCATAGAAGGCCAACCAAATTGGTAAAATTCATTGCAAGCAACTGCAGTTGCTTTATGATCGCTTTTATTGACGACTAGAATGACGGGTTTGGATAATTGACGTAATCGATCGGCTAATTGTGCATCGATAGACGTAGGACCGGTTTGTGCATCCACCAGCCAAAAAACCACATGAGCTTCTTCTACGCCCTGCCAGGCTTGCTCTGCGGTCAAACTATCGATACCCTCTTCGTGTGGATTAATCCCACCGGTATCAATCACTAAAAAATTGTGGCCACTATAATGTCCCTGCCCATACAATCGGTCGCGTGTAATCCCTGGTGTATCAAAAACTAAAGCATCGCGACTGCGGGTTAAACAATTAAAAAGAGTGGATTTTCCTACGTTGGGACGACCAACAAGCGCAAATACAGGTAACATATTGATATTTCACTCTTAATATTAAAACTAATCAGCAATACTATATGCCGCTAATCTTCCATTATTGGCTAATACATACAATACACCATTTTCAACCATTGGGGGAACGGTAATACCACTTTTATCCACTTGCACTCGGCCGATAATAGTTCCATCAGCAGGTGAAAATACATGTATATAACCTTCTTTATCTCCAACGACAATATAATCTTCCCAAAAAACCGGAGCGGTTAAAACACGATACATTAAATCTTCTTGTTTCCATAGTGTACTACCATCTGGCGCGGATAATAACCATACAACATCATCAGTATCACTGAGTGTTACATAATCTGCATTGGCACTAACACCGCTGTAAGATGACATATTGCGCTGCCAACGTTCACGTCCAGTCGCAACAGTTAATGCTGCCACTCGTCCCTGATAAGTAACGACATATAAAGTATCATCTACTAGCGCCATTTTCCCACTAATATCAACCATACGCTGTAATTCTGAACGTCCACGTGGCAAACTTACAACATGTTCCCATAAGCGACGCCCCGTATCAGACGCAAGTGCCAATACTCTACCATTACTTAATCCGGCATAAACCACATCTTCTCCTAGTATTAACGGCATGCTGCTTCCTCGCAGTACCAATGCTGGCATAGGATTTTTCACTTCCCAATCGGTTTCACCTTCAGTCACTTCTAATCCATATACTGTGTTATCGCCTGCGAAAGCTATAATATGATCGGCCGATTCGGTGCTGGATCCTAAAGGTGCGGCTAATATTTCACTGCTTAATTGTGCACGCCAGGCTTCACTACCATCTTTTTGTTGATAAGCCAGGACCTCTCCATCTTCACTACCCACTAGCAGTAATTCATCGGCTAATATACCCACACCACCTGTGATGCGTTGATCTATTTCATGCTCCCAAACTCTTTGGCCAGTCTTTTTGTTTAAGGCAAATAAATCACCACTAGCATCCACCACAAAAATTCGTTCTCCCGCTATTGCAGGTAATAAACGCACATAGAGTTCATCATTACCATCACCCGCTTTTTCATTCCAGCGTTGTTGCAATTCCACACTCTCATCAATTTCTTTTAGCGGAGTAGCGGGCTGGGTGAGATCCTCACCATCACCCCAAAATTTCAATTTATCAATATAAGAACAGCTGGCTAAGAAACAACAGCTAAATACAATAGCTATCCAAGATAAAGATTTTTTCATGAAATTTATTCCTAATTTGTACTATTTAACCGTTGCATTTTCCTCTGGCAACTCAGCTAATAACATTGATATTATTTGTCGCTCCGGGCTAAACGATGGGTAAAGCTGCCAAGCCTCAGTATAAGCGTCGCGTGCACTTGCAGTGTCTTGCAATGCGGCATATGCATCCCCGCGCACTAGAAATACTTCTGGATTATTTGCTGCATTTTTATCACTTTTCAACGCAACTACATCTAATGCTTGTTGTGGATTACCCTGCGCAATATATAAACGTGCTAAACGAATACTCGTTAACTCCTGAAAGAAAGGATCTGAACCCAGCACCAGACCTTGCTGCAAATTAATAGCCGCTTGATCCAATTTCTCTTGTTTTACATCCACTTCGGATAATAACCATTTCTCTAACACGGCATACGGCATCGGCAACGGTGCATTGGCATTCTGGATAACTTGTTTATCCGCAGCTTGGACATTTCCTGCCATTAAATTATCCGCAATAGTTTCATAGTTATAACTAGCTTCCGCGCGCAAGTTTTGGTTATGCGTTTGCCATGCGCTCCAGCCAAAATAAATGGCCAAACCCGCTACTACTCCGCCAATAATGAACCATCCATAACGGTTCCACCAAGCTTTAATCGCGATAATCTGTTCTTCTTCTGTCATTAATTCAGCCATGATGCTATTCCTTTTATTTTTGTCACTATTTCCCGCATTACCTGGTTGTTTAATTTTATAGAGCGAAAAACTTTACCAACTCTGCAAAACTTAAACGTAACTGCTCGGTCATTTCGCGCAAAGGTTTTACACTCACACATTGCTGCGATATTTCTTGCTCACCTAATACTAATGCATAATGAGCGCCACTTTTATCGGCTTTTTTGAACTGACTTTTCAAACTCGCACCGCTATTATCCACCACGATGCGCACCCCTGAAACCTCTTTTCGCAAACGTTCCGTTAACAGCAAAGCTTCAGATAAATATTCTTTTTCTGCAATCACATAAGCGTGTGGCTCTACCACAGGGCAACTGTGTGTAGCGCTCACTAAGGCAATCAAACGCTCCATCCCCAATGCGAATCCCACGGCTGGCGTAGCTTTGCCGCCTAATTC
>JBIOEC010000057.1:0-6684 GCA_044445645.1 Gammaproteobacteria bacterium
GCCATTACCTTGGCCATAGTGCGCCGCATGCCATGTAAACTTATGCCTCCACTTTCTGGAGAAGTGGCGGGTTGTGAGGTATTTGTATTCGTTTGCTTAGCGGCTTGCATGACATCTGCCTGGGTAATGGCATTTTTAAAACCTGTACCACTAATAGAGGTTAAATCTACATTTAATTGTTTAGCTAGGGCGCGAATGGCGGGAGTAGCCGTGGCCTGAGTGGCTTTAAGCACTTGCGCAGTTTCAGCGACAAGAGTGTTACCAATTTCTAGTTTTCCAGCCACAGTAGTGGAAGTTTCTTGCTCATCACTTTCAAATTCAATTAAAGGGTTACCGACTGGAATGGCATCGCCACGATTGCCATATAATTTTTTGATAATACCATGAAAAGGCGCTGGAATTTCAACTACAGCTTTTGCTGTTTCTACAGAGACTAAATGTTGATCAGTTTGTACATGATCACCAGGTTTTACTAGCCATTCTACAATTTCCGCTTCTGCGAGCCCTTCACCTAAATCTGGTAATTTAAAAATAGTCATGAGGTTTTTATCCGAAATTTTTTTGAATTATATCATATTGTGGAGAATGACAATGTCTATAACTTAGATGCATTTGCGATGCTTGCACTGCCTTTTCTAGGTTTAAGCATATGCCAATGTAATATTCACAGCATCCACAATCCGTTCTACACTAGGCCAATAATGTTCTTCTAATCGGTATAGCGGAATAATCGTATCATACCCAGTAACTCGTTGGATGGGCGCACGTAACGATGTAAAAGCATACTCAGCAATTTGCGCAGCAATTTCGGCGCCTACTCCACAACTACGTGCAGCTTCATGCACTACTACTAAGCGTCCAGTTTTTTCTACTGAAGTTAAAATGGTTTCGATATCGATGGGACTAATGGTCGCCAGATCGATTACATCACAGGTAATATTTTGCTGAGCTAATTTTTCTGCGGCGGCTAGTGTCTCAACCGTCATTGCTCCCCAGGTCACTAATGTGACATCTTGACCTTCCTTTAACATAAAACATGTGTCTAATGGCAAAGCCTCTCCGTTATCCGGAACAATTTGTTTGATCTTGCGGTATAACCTAGCAGGTTCTAAAAATATCACGGGATCGGGATTGCGCATGGCAGCTAGTAACAAACCATATGCTCGCGCAGGTGAAGCCGGAATGACGACTCGAATGCCAGGAATATGCGCATAAATAGCTTCAGTACTTTCACTATGATGTTCTGGTGAATGAATCCCCACGCCATAAGGCGTGCGAAACACCACTGGGCAAGTAAAACGTCCACGGGTGCGATTACGCATACGGGTAACATGATTAATAATTTGATCCAGTGCGGGATAGCTAAATCCCATAAATTGAAATTCAACTACAGGCTTTAACCCTTGACTACACATGCCTACAGTAAGTCCTGCCAGCATAGATTCTGCAAGCGGGGTATCGAGTACTCGTTCAGCGCCAAATTCTTTTTGTAAGTTTTGAGTTGCACGAAATACTCCACCATTGACGCCCACATCTTCGCCAAAGACGATTACATCAGGATCTTGGCGCATTTCATAGGCTAATGCTTGGTTGATAGCTTCGACTAGGGTGATGCCTTGTTCTGTGGTCATAGACGCGCTTCCTGATTACTTTTTTTCTGCCTCAAGTGCCATCTGATATTGTTCTTCTAATGCATGAGGTAGCTCAGCATATAAATAATCAAACATGGAATTAACCGGTTGTGGCTCGATGGCTAAATAACGATCGGCAGCCGCTGCAACTTGTTGTTGATATTCGGTGCGCAATTGTTGTTCTTGCTGTTCATCCCATAATTTTTGAGCAATTAAATAAGTTTTTAAACGCAAAATGGGATCTTCATGACGATGCTGCTCAACTTCTGCTGCATCACGATAGCGTTTGGCATCATCGGCGGTTGTATGGTCGCCGATTCGATAAGTGATGGCTTCAATCAAAGTAGGTCCCTCGCCGCGACGGCCTTTAGCTAATGCATAACGTACGGCATTTTCCACCGCAATCACATCGTCACCATCCACTTGTAAGCCCTCAAATCCTGCGGCAATGGCTTTTTGAGCTAAAGTTTGTGCGGCTGTTTGCTTATGCAAGGGGACTGAAATTGCCCATTGATTGTTATTGACGACCACAACCAAAGGAAGCTTCCAAACTCCTGCCACGTTAATAGCTTCGTAGAAATCACCTTCTGAAGTACCACCATCACCTATAGCAGCGATAGCACAATAGGGTTGTTTGCGCAGTTGCATGGCAAATGCCACGCCTGCGGCGTGCAATATTTGGCTTCCAATCGGTATGCAAAAGGCAAAATCGTTACAATTTTTAAAATCATTGCCGCGCTCGTCTCCACCCCAATAGAGGAAAATTTCTTCAGGGGTCACACCACGCAGCAGCTGAGCGCCATATTCACGGTAGTAGGGGCAAAAGACATCATGGGTTTCCATGGCACTGCCCAGGCCTACGCCAATAGCTTCTTCGCATTCCACAGAAGGAAAGGTACCTAGCCGACCCGTGCGTTGTAAGGCAATGGCCTTAGCATTAAAAATCCGGGTAAATACCATAGTCTTATATAACTGCAGTAAATGCTGAGGATTTTGCGCAAAATCAGGGAGCTCTTGGGTCAATTGACCATCAGGCCTTAAGAATTGCTGATAATAAATATTAAATGTAGCGACGGGGGTTTGCATAAACTTCCTAACATTTGATTTCTTATGATAACGTAAAAATAGAAAAATGTCTTGAGCTTTAGCTTCAGCAATTCCCGGCGAAGTTTCGCCGTGAACTGCTTCCTTGTTTTTACGCTGCGCGCGGCAAAGCCGCACTCAGCGGTTAAGGGGGGAGAGCTGCGCTTCTCCCCCCCCCTTAACAATCTCCCCATCGCTTTGAATTTCATCATATTTTTAATATCTACTCAAATTTTCACCGGGAATTACTGTCAGTCCTTGAATATGCTAGAATAAAAAAATGATTCTTACACCCGACCAACAATTAATCCAAGATACCGCAAGGCAATTTGCCCAGGCGGAACTGGTACCTTATGCGCCAGAGTGGGATAGAACTGCAACTTTTCCCAAGGAAGCTATTCGTAAACTGGGTGAACTTGGATTTATGGGCATGCTGGTACCGCCAGAATGGGGCGGGGCAGGTTTGGATTATACGAGTTATTTATTGGCGCTCACTGAAATTGCGGCTGGGGATGGTTCCTGTTCCACCATCATGTCGGTGAATAATTCAGTAGTATGTATGCCATTATTGATTTATGGGACTCAACAACAAAAAGAGCAGTATCTGCGCCCTTTAGCCCAGGGACAGATGCTAGGGGCATTTGCCTTAACCGAACCACAAGCAGGTTCGGATGCTAAAGGGATTCGTACTATTGCACGACGCGATGGCCAGAGTTATGTACTAAATGGCATAAAACAATTTATTACTTCTGGAAAAAATGCAGATGTCGCGCTAGTTATTGCTATTACCGATCCAACAGCGCAGAAGCCCACTGCAAGTGCGTTTATTGTGCCTACCGATTCGCCCGGTTATCAGGTCACTTATATTGAACATAAAATGGGGCAACGCGCTTCAGATACTGCACAAATCACTTTTGATAATTGTCGTATTCCGGCTGACCACTTATTAGGTAGCGAAGGTGAAGGATTTAAAATTGCTTTTAGCCAATTAGAAGGCGGACGTTTAGGAATTGCGGCGCAAAGTGTGGGCATGGCACAGGCAGCTTTGGAATATGCGAAACAATATGCCACCCAGCGTTATGCATTCGGGAAAGTTTTAGCTGAACACCAAGCGATTAGTTTTCGTTTGGCAGATATGCTAACCGAATTAGAAGCCGCACGTGCGTTAATATTTACAGCAGCTGAATACCGCGATCAAAACTTACCCAGCTTACAATGGGCCTCAATGGCAAAATTGTTTGCCAGCGAAATGGCAGAAAAAGTTTGTTCAAACGCCATACAAATTTTGGGTGGTTATGGCTATTTACAAGATTTTCCTATAGAGCGGATTTATCGTGATGTACGTGTTACGCAGATTTATGAAGGCACCAGTGATGTGCAACGTATCGTTATTAGTCGAGAATTATTTAACCACTAGCTGCCGCTTTTCCCCTTAACTGCAAATGCGGCTCTGCCGCGTGCAGCGCAATAGTAAATACCCAATAGCATGAAATACAAAGCAATGGGGGATTGTTAAGGGGGAGCGGCGCAGCTCTCCACCTTAACCGCAAACGCGGCTCCGCCGTGTGCAGCGTAAATAAAAGGATCTCTATGCAACCACGGACCCAGCTTTTTTCTGCTGATCATTATACGGGTTTATCAAGTTTGGCTGCCGAGCAGTTATTGAAAACTGTAGGGGCGAATACGTTACCTTCTGACCAACAGCGCGCGTTATGGCGCATTGCTTTTGCAACTTTAATCGAGCCTATGTCGTTACTACTATTAGCGGCTGGCGTGATTTATTTGCTGTTAGGCGATCTGCGGGATGCGTTGATGTTGCTAGCCTTTGTTTTTGTATTATTGGGCATCAGCATTTTTCAACAAAATAAAACAGAACGTGCTTTAACCGCCTTACGCAATCTTTCTAGTCCGCGTGCTCTTGTTATTCGCGATGGGGAACAAAAACGCATAGCAGGCAGTGAAGTAGTGCCGGGAGATATTGTATTTCTTAAAGAAGGAGATCGAGTTCCTGCTGACGGAATATTACTTTCTTCAATTAATTTAACTGTAGATGAATCTATCCTTACCGGTGAATCTGTACCGGTGCATAAATTACCTGCGGAAAGTGATGGAATTTTTACCTCACCGGGTAGCGGTGATTCATTTTGTATGTATTCTGGTACCTTAGTTGTACAAGGCCAAGCTTTTATGCAAGTGATATATACCGGAATCAAAACTGAAATAGGTAAGATCAGTAAAGCTATTCAAGCACTGCCAGAAGAAAAAACTTGGCTAAAACATGAAATGGAAAAGCTGGTTAAATATTTTGCTGTGGCTGGGATAATATTATGCGTAATATTAGTCACATTATATGGAACTATGCGTGGCGATTGGCTAGCAGCATTTTTAGCGGGTATTACTTTAGCAATGGCGATGATCCCAGAAGAATTTCCTGTGGTGCTGACAATTTTTATGGCATTAGGCGCATGGCGGCTTTCCAGGCATCAAGTATTGATTCGACGAATTCCAATGGTTGAAGCCTTGGGTTCAGCCACGGTGCTGTGCGTAGATAAAACTGGAACACTGACGGAAAATCGTATGGTGGCGCAACAATTGGTTACTCAAGATGCGACTTTCGATTTACGTTACCAACCTTCACAGCGAGAGTTGCCGGAAAAATTTCACCAACTGGTGGAGTACGGCATTCTTGCTAGTCAACGGGATCCTTATGACCCGATGGAAAAAGCCATACATGCTATTGGCAGGCATTATTTAGCGAATACTGAACATATCCATAAAGATTGGAGTTTAATTCAAGAGTATCCACTTTCTAAAGAATTAATGGCGATGTCTTTAGTGTGGGAATCTACGGAAAATGATTTATATACGATTGCTGCCAAAGGTGCGCCAGAAGCGATTATCGATCTCTGTCATTTAACCGAGGAGCAAGCTGCCCCTATTCTTGCACAAGTCGCTGAAATGGCAGTGCAAGGCTTGCGTATTATTGCTGTAGCTAAATCTTCTTTTACACCTCCTACCTTGCCAGACATTCAGCATGATTTTAATTTTGAATATGTAGGTTTAATTGGCTTAAGCGATCCGATCCGCACGACAGCAAAAGCGGCTATTCAGCAGTGTTATGCTGCAGGTATTCGCGTCATTATGATAACTGGAGATTACCCACAAACCGCGCATAGTATTGCTAAAGAAGTAGGTTTGAATAATCTTGATCGAATTCTTACTGGAAGTGAATTGCAACAGATGAATGATAAAGCTCTGGCTGAGGTGATAAAGTCAGTGAATGTATTTGCCCGCATGGTTCCAGAACAAAAATTACGTTTAGTACAGGCGTTAAAAAATAATGGCGAAGTTGTGGCTATGACAGGAGATGGCGTGAATGATGCCCCAGCATTGAAAGCCGCTAATATTGGTTTGGCGATGGGTGGAAGAGGTACGGATGTTGCGCGTGAGGCAGCGGGTATTGTGTTATTAGATGATGATTTCTCGGCTATTGTGTATGCAGTTAAAATGGGGCGACGAATTTTTGATAATATTCGCAAAGCTATTTCATATATTCTTTCGATTCATGTACCTATTTCTGGTTTGTCATTAATTCCAGTGCTGGTGGATTGGCCCTTAATTTTATTACCCTTGCATGTGGCTTTTTTGCATTTGATTATTGATCCAGCTTGTTCGATAGTATTTGAAGCAGAGCCGGAAGAAAAAAACATAATGCAGCGGCCGCCTAGAAAAACGCATACACCTATATTAAATCTGGTATTTTGGATCAGAAGTTTATTAACTGGAAGTAGTATACTCGGCATGGTTTTATTGGTGTATGCTCTGAGTCTGCATTGGGAGCAGAGCTTAACTCATGCACGCACAATGGCGTTTACGACTTTAATCATTGCTAACTTGTCGCTCATTATTAGTAATTGTGGGTGGGGTTCAAACTTTTTTTCGTCCTTAATCCATTCTACGTTATCATTAA
>JBIOEC010000058.1:0-6676 GCA_044445645.1 Gammaproteobacteria bacterium
CTCTGAAAGTCCACAGGTTAGCCTGGACAATAATGAAAGTAGTTTTGCACAACATCAATATCTTGAGCCGGAAATTCATGATGAGCTTGCAAAAGTTAAGAAAGAATTCTTAAGATTAAAAACATGGAAAGTAAACGAAAAGTTTTCATTTAATTTAACCCCCGATCTTGAACAAAAATATCCAGTGTTTCCTTTTCAAGCAGGGGGTGTTGCTGTATATGGCGTAATCCTTTTAGATGAAAATGAAATCAGTACCGCCGCTAAACAGCAACGTCTTAATGTTAAGGCAATCCTTCAAGGTGAGCACTACAAAAAAATAGTTCCACTTAAAATAAAAGGTGATAATTTAGAAGGATTTAAAAAAATCTGCTATGGTGGGCAGAATCAAGGCGATATGCGCATTGTCGGGATTGAGCTTAATAAACTTCTTGAAAAACCCGAACCTTCTATTCCACCTTTATATGTTTTTGCGCTAGTTAAAAGTCATAAAGATTTAGATGATTTAAATAATGCAGAGCGAACGTTATTACATCAGTTGAGAAAATCTTTTAATAAACATGTGCCTGTAATAGCAGCTGCCCCCGATCCCGTGTCTATTTCAACTAGATTATCTTATAGTTCTCGAAATTAATCCAGAGAAGTAAGAAATATGAACTTTAACCATGCTGCTTTTTCCAGGTTTAAAGATCCGCTTAACGAGAGGATTTCAGGCAGGATAGTGGGGCATGTTCTTGCACACGTATTTGAATTATAATTTCATAAACCCTGCAGCTGTGTGGAGAGGTATATTTAACATTCTTAAGTTTAACGCCTTGGTTTAATATTGAGATAATAAAAATTTATGTATAAAACCGACATTATCATTGTAGGTGCAGGCATTGTAGGTGCAGCGCTAGCGTGTGCGCTAGGGCGTGCTAATTTAAATGTCGTGCTAATCGATAGTCAAGTTGCAGCTGATCCGCAATTTGCTGCGCAAGATCTGCGAGTAAGTGCGGTCACTTATGGTAATAAACAATGGTTAAGTAAGTTGGGAGTTTGGGAGCAACTTAATGAGCAGCAATTAGGTTTGTTTCGTACTATGCAAGTATTGGAGCAAAATTCAGAACTTCTGTTTGATAGTGCAGATTTAGGTGTTCCCACTTTAGGCTATATAGTGCCTAATCAATTATTGAATAACGCGTTGTTGCAGCAATTGAAAACTATGCAGCAAGTACAAATTCTAAGGCCGGTCGTGCCGGAGTCTTTGCAGTTTAGTAAACATCAAGTTCTGTTGACCTTACCCGAAGAACAAATTTCAGCAAAATTAATTGTGGGTGCTGACGGTGCGCAGTCGTGGGTGCGGGAACAATGTAAATTTGGGATGGAGAGTAAATCCTATGAACACACCGCTTTGGTTGCGCATTTACAAATAGAAAAGACGCATCAACAGTGTGCTTATCAGCAATTTAAACTGGATGACGTTTTAGCTTTTTTACCGCTGGCCGATACGCATCAGTGTTCATTGGTTTGGTCAGGAAAGCCTGAACGCATACAAGAATTACAATCATTATCTACAGAAAACTTTACCGCGCAATTACAAAGTCATTGGGGCGATTCATTGGGAAAAATAACCATATTGTCTGAGCGAAAAACTTTTCCTTTGACCATGCGACACGCTAAAAATTATGTGCAAGAACGCGTGGCGATAATCGGTGATGCGGCTCATACTATTCATCCTTTAGCTGGGCAAGGATTAAATTTAGGATTACAAGATGCGCAGTGTTTAGCAACTACCCTGATTGATATTGAACAGCAGCAGCGCGATGTTGGCCGATACAGCAATTTACGTTCTTTTGAACGTGAGCGGCGCTGGAATAATGATCTGATGCTAAAAATTGTAGGTGGAAATAAATGGATGTTTGCGCAAACCGATTCAACGGTAACCTGCCTGCGGAAAACCGGTATGCAGGCGATTAACAATTGTCCAGCGGTAAAGAAAAAGATTATGCAGTTGGCCACCTTTGGGGCATTAGACTGACCTCCATCGTTCCTCTAAAGATAACGGGAAAGACAAATTATTAAGCTAATATCGTTTGGCGAAGCACCAGAGATTTGATAAACTATGTAGCTCTTGAGGTTGATAAGGATTTATATGAACCAGACTCCGCTCCATAAAGAACATCTGAAGCTCGGTGCCAAAATGGTAGACTTTGCGGGTTGGGAGATGCCATTACATTATGGTTCCCAACTAAATGAGCACCAAACTGTGCGTAGTCATGCCGGTATGTTTGATGTTTCTCACATGACTATCGTCGATATTAAAGGCCAAGAAGCACAAAACTATTTACGTTATTTACTCGCTAATGACGTAGCCAAGCTTACAACAGCGGGCAAAGCACTTTATAGCTGCATGCTGAATGAGCAGGGTGGCGTTATCGATGATTTGATTGTTTATTATCTAACGCCTGATTATTATCTAATGATAGTCAATGCCGCTACCCGAGATAAAGATCTCGCTTGGTTGCAGCAACAAGCGAAGCCATTTAAGGTCGAAATTACCGAACGTCCCGATTTGGCGATGATAGCGGTGCAAGGTCCACAGGCGCAAAGCTTACTAGAACAAGCATTGCCCACAGAACAAGCCCAAGCCATGATGGCGCTAAAACCTTTTTATGTAGCCTGGTTAAAGGACCGCTGGATTGCCCGTACCGGATATACCGGGGAAAATGGCTATGAAATATTACTCCCTGCCAATGAAGCCGCAAAATTGTGGCAAGATTTGCTCAATGCAGGAGTAAAGCCAGCCGGGTTAGGTGCACGCGATACCTTACGCTTAGAAGCGGGAATGAATTTATATGGTACAGATATGGACGAGTCAGTAACGCCGCTAGAATCCAACTTAGGCTGGACAGTAGCCTGGGAACCGCAAGATAGAGATTTTATTGGACGCAAGGCTTTAACCACACAGCGCGAACAAGGTGTGCCAAGACAATTGGTATATGTGGTACTGACAGGTAAAGGCGTAGTGCGCAATCATCAAAAAGTGATGGTGCATGATGGTGTGGGTGAAATCACCAGCGGCAGTTTTTCCCCTGTTCTACAAAAAGGAATTGGGTTTGCCCGCGTGCCAATGTTTAAAGCAGCGCATTGCCAAATTGAAATTCGTGGGGAATGGCAACCTGCGCAAATTATTAAAGGGCCATTTGTACGTGCCGGAAAAATTATTTATGAACCATTGGAGAGTCAAACATGAGTCAAATATTAGAAGATCGTAAATATAGTTCAAGCCATGAGTGGGCATTGTTGGAAGACGATGGCCATGTTTTAGTGGGTATCTCCGATCATGCACAAGCATTATTAGGTGATTTAGTTTTTGTTGAATTACCTGCAGAAGGTGCTATCGTCCACGCTGGCGATGAATGTGGTGTGGTGGAATCAGTAAAAGCTGCCTCTGACTTATATAGTCCTATTTCAGGTGAAGTCGTTGAAGTGAATAATGATTTAACCAATCGTCCTGATCTCGTTAATTCGGATCCTTACGGTGCCGGCTGGATTTATCGGATTCAACCTAACGATGTAACTGAATTAGAAGATTTGTTAGATGCAGACGCATATAGTGAAACTATTGAAGCTGAAGAATAAAATCGTCTCGTCCCTTTCATTTTTTAAAAGAGTTATGACATGCCATTTATTCCACACACTGTTGAAGAAGTAAAACACATGTTAGCAACCATAGGGGTTGCTAACACGGAAGCATTATTTGATGAAATTCCAGAAAACTTACGTTGCCAGCCATTCGATAATTTACCTACTGGAATGAATGAGTTGGATCTCACGCAGTTTTTACAAAAACGTGCGGAGCAAGACAGCGGCCTAATTTGTTTTTTAGGTGCCGGTGCTTATGAGCATCATATTCCTGCTGCTGTGTGGGATATTACCAGTCGTGGGGAATTTTATACCGCTTACACACCCTACCAAGCTGAAGCCAGTCAAGGCACACTGCAATTATTATATGAATATCAAACCATGATAGTGCGTTTGATGGCCATGGAAGTTGCCAATGCGTCATTGTACGATGGTGGTTCTGCATTAGCAGAAGCCGTGCTGATGGCTGTGCGTTGTCAGTCTAGTACTAAAGCGGGAAAAAATGTGCGGCGAATTTTAGTACCACAAACTTTGCATCCTTATTATCGCGCAGCGTTGCAAACTATTGTAGGCCAACAAAACGTAGAATTAATAGAAGTTCCTTATGATCCTAAGCAAGGGATTACCTTAATTAGCGTCTTAAAAAATTATCAAAAAAATGAAATAACCGCTTTGATTATTCCTCAACCGAATTTTTTTGGTAATCTGGAATCTGTTGATGAATTAACCGATGCTGCACATGCTTTGGAAGCATTAGTGATTGGCGTGGTTAATCCTATTGCCATGAGTTTGTTAAAGCCACCGGGAAAATGGGGAAGCACAGGAGCGGATATTGTGTGTGGTGAAGGTCAACCCTTAGGTATTCCATTAAGTTCAGGCGGACCTTATTTTGGATTTTTTTGTGCACGCCAAGTATTTGTTCGACAAATGCCTGGACGCATTATTGGCCGCACGGTAGATCAAGAAGGCAAAACCGGTTTTGCTTTAACCTTACAAGCACGCGAACAACATATCCGTCGTGCCAAAGCCACTTCCAATATTTGCACCAATCAGGGATTAATGGTGACTGCAGCTACTATATTTTTAAGTTTAGTTGGAGCTGAAGGTCTACGCCGCATGGCATTAGTTTCTCATCAGCGTACCCAAGAATTGGCGCAAGCCCTAACTTCGTTGCCAGGAATTGAACGTGCGTTCGATAAACCTTTCTTCCATGAAGTGGTGTTACGCAGCAAAAATATGCCGGTTTCCCAGTTGTTAAATAAATTAGACCAAGCAGGCATTTTAGGCGGGATTGCATTGGGAGATTTCTACCCAGAATTAGCCGACTGTTGGTTAGTCTGCGCTACAGAAGTACGTACGACTGATGATATTGAGAAATATAAAAACGATTTGGCATTGATTTTAAAAAATACTTAAATAATTGTTATTAAAAAACTAAAAGGACTCGTCCTATGCTTATTTATGAATTATCCAAACCTGGACGTCGAGCGATTACTCAAGCACCTTCCACAGTACCTGCTTGTGATATTCCTGCGGAATATCTAAGAAAAGAACCTGCTGCACTTCCTGAACTATCTGAACTACAGGTGGTGCGCCATTTTACTCAACTGTCGCAAAAAAACTTTTCTATCGATACACATTTTTATCCATTAGGCTCGTGCACCATGAAGTACAATCCACGCGCGGCCCATCGCTTAGCCTCACTTCCTGGATTTTTATCACGTCATCCATTAGCACCACTTAGCCATAGCCAAGGCTATCTGGCTTGTGCTTATGAGTTACAAGAAATCTTAGCTACTGTGACAGGAATGCAAGAAGTATCCTTATCTTGTATGGCCGGCGCACAAGGTGAGTTCGCTGGAGTGGCGATGATCAAAGCCTATCATCAAGCACGCCAAGACACGCAACGTACGGAAATGTTAGTGCCTACTGCAGCGCACGGTACCAATCCAGCTTCTGCATTTATGTGTGGTTATACCGTGCGTGAAATTCCGACTACTGATGAAGGTGATATTGATATTGAGGCACTAAAAAAAGCTTTAGGCCCACAAACCGCAGGTATTATGCTCACCAATCCTTCTACATTAGGCGTATTCGAAAGACAAATTAAACAAATTGCTGAGCTGGTGCACGCAGCCGGTGGATTATTATATTACGATGGTGCCAATCTCAATGCCATTTTAGGCCGCACACGTCCTGGAGATATGGGCTTTGATGTGATCCATATGAATTTGCATAAAACCTTTGCTACACCCCATGGTGGCGGTGGCCCAGGTTCGGGTCCGGTAGCGGCTAATGCTAGGCTAAAAGAATTTTTGCCTACGCCAATGGTGGGTAAAAATGCAGAGGGATATTACTGGCTAACCGAAAAAGAACGTCCACACACCATAGGGCGCTTATCTACATTCATGGGTAATGCCGGCATTATTATGCGGGCCTATATTTATGCGCGTTTATTAGGTCGGGAAGGCTTACAGCGTATTGCTGAATACGCCACCTTGAATGCGAATTATTTAATGAAACGCTTACAGCAAGCCGGTTTTACCGTGGCGTTTCCCACTCGGCGTGCTAGCCATGAGTTTATTGTTACTCTCAAGCAAGAAGCTAAAGAATATGGCGTGACGGCAATGGATGTAGCAAAACGTTTGCTAGATTACGGCATGCATGCTCCTACTACTTACTTTCCTCTCTTGGTTCCTGAGTGTTTGCTAATCGAGCCTACGGAAACTGAAACTTTACAAGAGCTAGATAATTTTGCCCAAGCTCTAAGCGATATCTTGCAAGAAGCCAAAACTAATCCAGATCTGGTACGTAAAGCTCCTTATACTATGCCTGTTAGCCGCTTAGATGATGTGAAAGCGGCAAGAGAGTTGAATATTGTTTGGGTAGATGAATAGGTATTGCTTTTGTTTTTAGATTGAAAATAGCATGAGATTTAATATGATTACCTTATCTATTTCTCCAAGTTTATTGTGGAAGGCGCGAGTAGTTACAATTATTGCCAATAAACTCAAAAAATACGTCATTCTCGCTGAGCCAAGGCTTCTACGAA
>JBIOEC010000059.1:0-6673 GCA_044445645.1 Gammaproteobacteria bacterium
GATTGATCTTTTAAAGCATCGATTGATGGCCAATCCACACATACACTTTGCAAACCATGTAGAGTGAATTCATGTAGCTCTTCAGATAATGCATTAAGCATATGGGCAATAATCTCATTTCGCTCAAGGTGAGCTGAGGTTAGTTGTGCCGTACTTACCCAGGGTTGCCCAACATCAATATTGGATGACATATGCACATTGAGCCCAATTCCAATGACAATGTAATTTGTGTTAGAAATTTCTAATAAAATGCCCGCCAACTTTTGGTTATTGACGACAATGTCGTTCGGCCATTTGATTTGGGCATGATTTATTTTTATTTTACGTAACGCATTCAATATAGCCATACCCACCACTAGACTTAATCCACTGATGCTGCGCGTTTGTGGAATTTTCCATAACAAAGATAAATAAATATTCTGCATAGGTGGCGAAATCCACTGACGGCCCTGGCGTCCACGTCCTGCAGTTTGCTGTTCTGCCAAACAAACATAGCCGGAATGTTGTTCTAATTCTGGTAGATTAAGTAAATAGGTATTGGTCGAACTGATGGTTGGAAACGCTATTATGGTTGGAAATGCCTGCTGAGACTGTGGGGATAATTGGCTAAGAATAATATTGGTATCTAGCGTATCTTGCATAAATCTTATTTACCCGGTAAATCGCCCCAAATATATTTATGTAATTGCACCTGCATACGCACGGGTAAACGATCGGCTAAAATCCAATCGGCTAAGTTTTGCAAAGATAATTGCTGATAGCTAGGTGAAAATAGTACTTCACAACGTTGGGCTAATTGATATTCATCCAGTTTTTGTTTGGCCCAATCGTAATCGGTTCGGTCGCAAATGACGATTTTTATTTGATCCTGCGCTGTCAAATAATCTAAATTACTATACAGATTACGTTGCTCTTCAAGTGAGCCAGGAGTTTTAAGATCCAGCACTTTTACTACTCGTGGATCTACTTGGCTAACATCGATGGCCCCGCTGGTTTCTAAAGAAACCTGATAGCCGGCATCACAGAGTTGCTGTAATAATGGAATACAATTAGGTTGCGCTAAAGGTTCACCACCGCTCACGGTAACATATTTACTGGAATAGCTGGCGACTTTGTTCAGAATAGCACTTAAATTCCACCAGTCGCCTCCAGTAAAAGCATAAGCCGTATCGCAATACTGACAGCGCAATGGACATCCGGTCAGGCGTACAAAAACTGTAGGAAGACCTACAGTGCGAGTTTCACCTTGCAGGGAATAAAAAATTTCAGTTAGACGTAGGCGTTGTGTGGTCATAACTCAGCTAATCGCGCTTGGGCTAAGTTGGATAATGCAGTATTAGGGTATTTCGTTACCACTTGATTTAAAATTGTTTTAGCTTGCTCTTTATCACCTAGAGAGGCATAAGAATAGCCCAGCTTTAACAAAGCATCAGCCGCTTTAGGATTATCCGGGAAATCTTTTACTACCGTATTAAATGACTGCTGTGCTTGCTGAGGATTATTTTTGATTAAATAAACTTCCCCCTGCCAATAATATGCATTAGCCCGATAACGGCCTTGAGGATAAGTTTGTAAATAACTATTTAATCCAGTTAAAGCTTGATCGTAATTTTTGTCTAGCAAATTTTGATAGGCTTGCTGATAAACCGCTTGCTCTTGCATCGCATCCGAAGCAGTTACAATGCTAGTAGCAGGTGTGCTCGTCACTGTATTTGCGGGTGCACTTGTCGTGGTAGCAGTTGAAGTACCTGCTGCAGTCAGAGGCGTTGTTTCAGAAGAAGTGCTTGCAGTATTTGTAGTTGTTGCCTGCGTACTTGCAAGAGATCCTGTAGTAGCAGGTGTACTGGTATTGGCCGATGTCGCAGGTGGTGTAGAACTTGCAGCTACCGCAGGGGCAGAGCTAGTGTTGGTGGTCGTTGATGTAAGTGGACTAATGCTGGTTGCTGCTGATGCAGTTGTGGGTTTACCGGCTTTTTCCAAAGCTTGCATGCGTTGATCTAAATCTTGGTACAATAATTGCTGGCGATTGGTTAGCTCTTGTAAGGTCTTGGCCTGTACCTCCACTTCTCCACGCAGTTGCTCTACTGCCTCTTGCAGCTGAATCATCTGATTAACATTATCAAACTGCTGTCGATTCTGCTGGATTTGCTCTAAACGTGAGACACGCATTTCAATATCACTTTGCGCATATACAGGAAAAATAGCTGCAGTTAGTGCGATGAAAACACTAGTTGTTCCCCACCCTCTCCCTAAGGGAGAGGTGGATGAGGGGATCAATTTAGAGATGATATTATTCATGCTATTAACCGGCTTCATATACTATCACAGCTCTACGATTATATTGATAAGCAGATTCATCATGTCCAGGCACTGCGGGTTTTTCTTTTCCGTAGCTTACCACAGAGACTTGTTCGCGATTAGCACCTTCCATTAACAACACATTCATGACGGCTTGTGCACGACGTTCGCCTAAGGCAATGTTGTACTCACGGCTACCACGTCCGTCGGTATGACCTTCTACACGAATGTGTACGGTTGGGTTAGCCACTAAATTACGCGCATGAGCACGGATGATTTCAAAATATTCGTTACGAATTTGTGGATCATCGTAGTCAAAATAAAATACTCGAGTTTCTAATAAAGATTGATCTTCGGGGCTTAAGTTTTTGGTTCCTTCAAAAAACGGGCTTAATCCTGCTGCACCACTGGTGGTAGTGGTCGTTGGCATAAAACCTTCATCAACCATTTCCGTATTTTCGACTGATTTTTTAGCACAACCCATTAAGGTAATAGCTAAAACACCAATTGCCAGCTTTGCTAAGAAACTTGATTTCATGTGTATCTCCTTTTTATATTAAACTATTAGTAACTACTCACCCTCTCCCACAAATTGGGGAAAGTATTAAAACCTACCGCAAAAATGGTGACCATGAAGGTTCTTGTACATCACCTTGCGAAGTTGGTAAACGCAGCTTCACACGACCATCGATAGATACAGCAGCTAAAGAACGTTTTCCGCCATCCAATGTACCGTACATAATCATGCGTCCATTGGGCGCAACTGAAGGTGACTCATCCATATTGGTTTGCGTCAAAATGTATAACTGATTATTGGCTAAATCTTGGGCTGCGATATTAAAGCCCTTATCGGAACGGTGGATCATCACTAAATGCTTACCATCTGGCGTTAACGTACCACGTGCATTGTAGGTGCCTTGATAGGTTAAACGATCCACGCGTTTATCCGCTAAGTGCACACGATAAATTTGCGCCCCACCACCACGACTGGAGGTGAAGATGATTGAACGCCCATCAGGTGCCCAACGTGGCTCAGTATCGATCGCGGATCCTTGGGTGATTTGCTCGAACTGATTTGTTGCTAAATCCAGCACATAAATTTTAGGAACATTTTCTTTAGAGAGCACCACTGCCAGTTTTTTACCATCCGGTGACCATGCGGGAGCACCATTAATACCAGGATATTTACTCACTAAACGGCGTTGTCCGGTGGCCAAATCGGAAATATAAATCTCCGCGCGTTGCTTTTCGAAGGAAACATAAGCAATTTGCCGACCATCAGGCGCCCAGCTTGGAGACATAATGGGTTCAGGGCTCACCAATAAGGGCTTGGCATTTGCACCATCGGCATCTGCTACTTCCAAACGATAACTGGGGGTACGATTTGCTTGCCAGTGTACGTTTACATAAGCTACCCGAGTACTAAATATGCCGCGCACCCCAGTTAATTTTTCATAAACTTGATCACTAATATAATGACCGACTGCTCGCAATTGTGCAGGAGTGGCCACTTGACTGCCATTGAGAATGACCGGATTAGCCGTTGCAGAAGAGGGTGTTTGATTAACGCCTTCTAATGCTTGTCCTACTCCGCCTTGCAAAACATCTAATAGCTCATACGTCACTTGATATTGTTGCATGCCTGTTGGTTGTAGGCGGCCTAAAACCACATAATCGACTTGGCGTTCTTTCCAGTAATTAAAATCACGGGCACGGCCTATATCGATCGAGCGTGGATCTAACACACGAAATTCACCGCTACTCGCTAAATCTTGATAAATAATTTGCGCCACATCTTGTGGCAGTGCTTGATTGTTATCAACCATGAAGGGCACAACAGCAATCGGTATTGCGCGCTCTACACCTTGGGTGACTTCAATACGTAATGCTGCCCATAATGATTGAGCAAACAACAAAGTCAATAAACTAAATATTAATGTTACTTTTTTCACGTTATCCTCTTATTTGTGTTTCCACCTTACTACTACAGACATCTTATCCAACCTGCTGGGGTGTTAAGATAATATCAAGTTCGCGCATTTGATTAAACACCCCTGGGTCAGTAGATACTGGCAAAGGTGATGCACGTAACACAGCTGTTAATGCAGATTGATCCAGAGCACTGTTACCACTGCTTTGTGCAAGTTGCGCATTCAGTACCGTGCCATCAGGTGCTACACGCACCAATAAACGCACTTGCTGGTTGGGATCCGCTCCGGCTGGGATGGCCCAAACACTGGCAATTTTTTGTTTAATCAACGACTCGTAACGACTTAACTCACTGTTTATTGCGCTTTGCGCCGCACTGGCCTGAGCCGCTGCTAATGCCTGCTGTTCGGCTAATAATTGTTGCTGAAGTAATTGCTCTTCTTGAGCTTTAAGTTGGGCCTCGGCTTGTTGTTTTGCGAGTTCCTCTTGTTGCTTTTTTTCTTCTTCAGCTTTTTTCTGCTCTTCTAATTTCTTTTGTTCTTCTTGTTTCTTTTTCTCTTCCTCAGCTTTTTGCTGCTCTTCTAATTTCTTTTGTTCTTCTTGTTGCTTTTTCTCTTCTTCAGCTTTTTGCTGTTCCTCTAATTTCTTTTGCTCTTCCTGTTGTTTTTGTTCTTCTTCAGCTTTCTGCTGTTCCTCTAATTTTTTCTGTTCTTCTGCTGCTTGCTGTTCGGCTAATTCTTCCGCTTGTTTTTCTAATTCGGCTATCGACTCATCGGGTTCCGGTATTTCTTCTACGGGCTCTTCTTCTATTATTTCTTCAGCTTCAAGTGGTTCTTCAACCACCTTTTCTTCTTCAACTATTTTTGGCTCTTCTGGCTCTGGCGGCTGCTTTACTTCTTCCTTTTGCCACTGCGCTTGCGCACGTTCAATTTGCTGAACTTCTTGCGCATATTGCTGCTCATTTACCGCTGTTGCTTGAATAATGGGTCCCTCAGATTGTAACATATTTACTGGCTCTGGGGCAGGTGACCATAAGAAGCCGACTGAAAGCAAAATTAATAAGGTCACATGCAAACCTACCGAGAATAAACTCGGTCGGTAATAAGGCCCTTTACGCCAGCGCGATAGCCACACGTGTCACCTACCCTGTTTTAGCAGCATCTGGTGTGCGGGTTAATAAACCAACACTGGGTGCACCTGCTTGTTGCAATACCACCATGGCTGCTACTACCTTTCCGTATGGAACTTCTTGATCGCCTTTGACTAATACTGTGCGCTGCGGATCAGCTATTAATGCCTCTTTTACTTGCCGCGCAATATTTATTGGATCTAGAGGTTTATCGGGTGGTGTAGCAATATTTAAGAAATATTCGCCCTGTTTATCGACAGAGACTACGATGGGTTTTTGATCGCTATCTTTAATGGTTTTTGCAGTGGCTTTAGGTAAGTCTACATCCACACCCTGAGTCAGCATTGGCGCGGTTACCATAAAAATAATGAGCAACACTAACATCACGTCCATAAACGGAACGATGTTGATTTCAGGTTGAGCGCGCTTTCCCTTATTAACTCGTGGCATAAAATTCTCAGTCTTTAATCGTAACTACTTACCCGTTTCCTTTACCGATGGCCTGACGTTGCAAAATACCGGTTAATTCATCGCAAAAATTTTCATACTGACGATTCAATCGCCCAATGACTAAACTAAAACGACTATAGGCAATTACCGCAGGAATAGCTGCTAACAGACCTAACGCTGTGGCAATTAATGCTTCTGCAATACCAGGCGCTACCATAGATAAAGTTGCTTGCTGCACGCCACCTAAGGCCATGAAAGAATTCATGATGCCCCATACCGTTCCCAATAACCCTACATACGGGCTATAGGATCCTACGGTGGCTAAAAATGCTAAATGCGTTTCTAATTTATCGTCTTCCCGCGATAAAGCTACACGCATTGAACGACTACAACTCTCCGTTATGACTTCAGGAGAAACCTGCCGCTCACGCAAACGGGTAAACTCACGGAATCCTGAGTGAAAAATAGCAGCTAACCCATTTAATAATTTAGGCCGAGCATTTAAATGCTCATATAATTTCGCCAAATCCACCCCAGACCAAAACTGCTCTTCAAACTGCACTTGCATGCGCTGGGCCTGATTCAAAAACTGTATACGATAAAAAATGATAGTCCACGATGCTAATGAAGCCACAATTAAAAGTATCATAATACTTTTGACAAACAATCCTGCTTGCAGGAATAACCCCCACAACGACATATCAGCTTCCATGAAGCCTCCCAATGTTTAAATACCTACCAATTTAAGCAACTTATTGTACCAAGAACCAAGAAAATATACTACTAATGGTATTGTAAAGATATGTCAAGGAATACGGATCCCTTTATGGGGTATAATTTACACCTTATAAGTATACTGACTTATAA
>JBIOEC010000060.1:0-6630 GCA_044445645.1 Gammaproteobacteria bacterium
ATATAGGTGCCTCCAGCTTTTAGTACTGCCAATAAACTCACCACCATCGCCACAGAACGATTCATACAAATAACAACTAAAGTTTCTGGCCGCACGCCTTGTTCTTGCAAATAATGCGCGAGCCGATTTATACGTTGATTCAACGCATTATACGTGAGTTGTTCCTCATCTAAAATAATAGCTGGATTATCAGGCGTTTTTGATACTTGTGTTTCAAAGATCTCAGCAATAGTGAGTTCATCAGGAAATACATGGATCGTATTATTCCATTCTTCCAATAATTGATGCCGTTCTTTTCCACTTAAAAAATCTACGGCAGTAATCATTTGTTCAGGATCGGTTGCCAAAGCGCGTAATATATTAATAAAATGCTCAGCCATACGTTCAATGGTAGAAAGTTTAAATAAATGAGTACGATATTCGATCAGACCTTGTAATTCATCATTCAGTTCTAAAAACTCAAAGGTTAAATCAAACTTGGCAATTTTAGCATCTAGAGGTTTCAAGCTAATTTCCATGCCTGTTATTGGCATGATTTCAAACAGGGCATTTTGTAGTACTAATAAAACATCAAATAGTGCAGTACGGCTGGTATCACGTTCTTTTACCAGAGCATCTACAATCTTTTCAAATGGAGTATCTTGATGCGCATACGCTTCAAGACTGACCGACTTAATCACTTGCAATAAATCGACAAATGAAACAGGCTCGTCTACATTAATTCGCGACACTACCATATTGACAAAAAATCCTATAATATTTTCCACTTCAAACTGCGTACGATTGGCAATCGGGCCACCAATGCTTATATCATTTTGACCACTGTAGCGCGATAGTAAAACATAAAGTGCTGACATTAATACCATATATAGAGTCACATCATACTGCTTGCTAATTTCTTTAAGCGCTGCCGCTAATTCAGCGGGAATTGTAAAATGATATTGACTACCCGCGTCTTGTAACATTTTGGGGCGTGGGTAATCGAGTGGTAAGTTAAGGAGTGGAGCATCTGCCAATTGTCGCCGCCAATAATTTAATTGCGTATCTAGTACTTCTGAAGTTAGATAGTGGCGTTGCCATAACGCATAATCTGCATATTGGATTTCTAGTGGGTTGAAAATGTAGGTAGTGTTGTTAATGGCTGCGTTATAAGCCAACGTAAATTCTCGAATCAGCACTCCAATAGACCAACCATCGGCAATAATATGATGTAAAGTGGTAGATAATATCCAGTGATCATCTGTCAGTTGGATCAATAAAGATCGGAACAGGCCGCCTGCATTTAAATCAAAATATTTGAGAGACTCCGTCGCTAAAAGGTTATCTAATTCTGCTTGTTGACTCTTTTCATTTTGTTCGCGTAAATCTACATAGTCTAAATGCCAATCGACAGCATCATCAATGACTTGTATTGCACTGTCTTCATAAGCAATAAAGCGCGTGCGTAAACTCTCATGCCGCTGAATCAGTTGTCGGTAAACGGCTTCTATTTTGTTTCTATCCACCACTCCATACATCTCAATTGCGGACACTTCGCAGTAAGCGCGACTACTAGGATCTAATTGTTGTAAAAACCATAAGCGCTCTTGGGCAAAAGATAATACCAGCGGTTGTTGCCGATCCGCTCTAGAAATATGTTCGCCTGAAAAACCAGCGCCTAATTGATCTAGTAAATACTCTGCCAATGAAGCTATTGTATTTTTTTGCAACACATGCTCATATTTTATTACAACCGAATCACCTAACTGCGCACGTAATTGATTAATAAGCTGCAAGCCCATTAACGAATCCAGTCCTAACGTGTAAAAGGGTTGGTTTATATCAACAAGTGTTTCTGCCGGAAAATTTAATATATGGTGTAAGCTATCAGTAATAGCGTTTTCTAAAAGCTGTAATTGTTGTTCGCGTGTTTGCCCTTGTAGTTGGTCTAAATAGTCAATGGTCTTGGTTTCTGTTGGTGCGTAAACATATGCTATCCAAGACTTTAATGTTGGCATGGCATTACTGACTTGTTCCCAATCGGCATCGGCAATGCCAACCTGTACTGGATTTGCATTTAATGCCAATTCAAATAACTGCCAAGCTTTCTCTAGTTGTAAAGGAATCACTCCAGTCCGCTCATGCTGTGCAAATAAATCTTTTGCCATGCCAATTTCTGCCCAAGGACCCCAATTAAGCGCAATGGCAGGTAAGTATTGCTGACGTCGGTAAAATGCCAAACCATCTAAGAAAGCATTCGCTGCTGCATAGTTACTTTGAGCTGGTGAGCCATTCAAAGAAGCGATTGACGAAAAAAACACAAAATAATCAGGCGTGATCCTTTCTTGCTCTAATGCTATATGCAAATACCAAGCACTCAAGGCTTTCGCTGCAAATACTGGAGTAAAACGCTCCACAGTTTGTGCTAGTAGAGGTGCATCATCAATCATACCGGCTAAATGAAAAACACCTTTTATTGGGTAGAGACTATTCTTATAATACTGAATTAAATCATTGACTTCTGTAGGCTGAGTGACATCCACATGGGATATTTCCACTTCAATGCCAACTGCTTCCCATGTCTGTATTTGTTCAAGTTGCCATTCAGCTGCTGATCGTCTAGCAATTAATACCACATGCTTGGCGCCATGTTGAATTAACCACCCAGCTAAAGCAAATCCAATACCCCCTAAACCTCCGGTAATTAAATAATAGGCCTTGTCAGCTAATTGCAATGGATAATGATGTTTAGGTAACACAGCATGCGATAAATGAGCGACATACCGCATATCATGCCGATAGGCAATAATTGAATCGCTTGTGCGATTTATCTCTTCAGATTTTATCCATTGCATAACTTGCAACAAATCACTATTTTTTTCTATATCTATTTGCTTTACATGCAATTGTGGATGTTCTATCTGCAGAGTTTTGATTAAACCATTAAATATAGACTGTGCCGGGATAATGCTAGAACTATCTACTGAAGACGCATTGCAAGTTATAATCCAAATAGAGACATGGAGATCTAAAGCAATAATTTTTTGCATAAGATGCAACATATGTCCATATTCAATTCCACAGTCTTCCACCCTGCTTTCTGGAACTACATAGAGAATCCGATCTGTTTGCTTAAGTTTCTCTTCTTCATTTATCAAAGGTGTAACCACCGTACTCATGATAATATTATTTTCAGATAAATTGAGCGCCGCTAACAATGACCAAGTTTCTGTAGGAATTTCTGGCAACACCCACCACCATTTTAGGGGGGACATTTCATGTTCGTCACTAGGAATTGGCTGTGAATCCCATGTTACTTGATAAAAATATTGAGTTTCTTGTGCTGATACACGAGATAAATCTCTTCCGGTGTTCGGTTCACTCCCTTGCGTCAACACACTTGCCCAATACCTTTGGCGCTGAAACGGATAGGTAGGTAAAGCGATTTTATTGCTATATTTTTTATAGGGTGAAGAAAAATAAGACCAATTGATTTTTTCTCCAGCGCAATAAAGTTCAACAATAGCGTTTAATAATGATTTCCAAGGATGTTCACGATGATCTAAACTGTTAATCCACAAAAGCCGGCTACTCTCAGCATAGTCTTTGGCCCAATCAATTATATTGCCATCAGTTCCTAGCTCAATAAAAACTTCAGTATTTCTTGTTAGTAACGCATCAATTATCTGAAAGCCTTTTAGAGGTTGCTCTAATTGCACAAGGCAGTCATTCGAAGTTAATTTACTCAGCACTACTCCATCGCTACGAATTATTTTTATTTGTGGAGGATAATATTCAATCTGTTGGGCTATGTTTTTAAAATTATCTAAAGCCGTTCTATCAATCTCACGATAATCTTTAAAGTCACGGTTTAACTTCTGAAAATGTAAGCCTTGTTGCTTGAGTATGCCAAGTAATTCTTTGAGCAGCTCTGTAGGACCACTAATAATTATTTGCTTCGAACCAAGAATCTCTGCAATAAATAACGCCTTAAAGGCATCTTTACTCAACCATTTTTCAGCTTCGCGTATAGGGACTAATAACACTATTCCTTGATGATGAGTCGGCATACTCATTAAACAGCGTGCATGTGCTATCGCCAGAGTAAATGCTGATGGTAATGAAAGAGCTTTAGCCGTCACCCCTGCCGCATAAAGCCCAATCCCAGTACCGGTTACCAGATTCGGTAAGACATTAAGATCCATCCAAAATTGCGCTAACGCATAGTGTAGACAAAAAGTGTGAAGATAATAGTAAATGGATGCATCATGATCTTTGGTAAACGAATAAAAATCCGTTAACTCTGGGAATTCCTCTGTGATTATTTTGTTACATTCCTGCATAGCATTGGAGAAAACCGGTGAAATTTTAGCTAAGGACTCTATATCTAACCAATCTTTGCCATTATCAGAAAATAAAAAAGCGCCCTCGTGTTTTTCACGTAACTTCTGGCTTAGAGATTTCTTGGGGTAAGATATATCTAACATAAGCTGTAATTCATTTAGGTTGGCAACAACCCACCCTTGGCGATAAGCAAAATGCTCTTTGTTCATTTGCAAAGAATAACTGAGATCCAATAATGAGGTTTCAGGATGATCTTCTATGAAGGTTTTATACTGCATGAATAGAGCGTGCAAGGCTTCTGGTGTTTTTGCTGAAAAAGGAATTAAATAATATTGAGTTTGTAGCTCTTCAGGAAGACTAGACTTTTGTTTAAAGGTTGCTTCTTGCAAAATCACATGCGCATTCGTGCCGCTAAAACCAAAACTACTTACCCCTGCTCTGCGGATTTTCCCGGCTTGCCTCTTCCATTCTATCGGTTGTAAAGGAATCCGTGCTGGAATATCTTCTAGATGGATGGAAGGATTAATTTCGTTAAAATGTAAATGCCGCGGTATTGTCTCGTGTTGTAACGCTAATATCGTTTTAATGATACCTGCTATACCCGCTGCGGCTTCTAAATGTCCTATGTTGGTTTTGACCGTGCCAATAATTAATGACTCTTCTCTATCCTTAAACACATGCGAAAGCGCATTAACTTCGATTGGATCACCCAAACTTGTACCTGTGCCATGTGCTTCAATATAATCGATCTCCTGTGGGCTTAATTTCGCTTGCTCTAAAGCCCTTTGGATAACGGCTTCTTGCGAAGGACCATTCGGTACCGTTAATCCACTCGAGGCACCATCTTGATTTACCGCGCTGCCTTTAATCACCGCCATTATCCGATCATTATCCCGCTCTGCATCACTTAAACGCTTGAGAATTACTATTCCACAACCTTCCCCTCGAACATAACCATCCGCAGCTTTATCAAACGTCTTGCAATGCCCATCGGCGGCCAGCATATGCGCTTGACTGAAATTAATGCTTAACAGCGGGGATAGTATTACATTCACGCCACCTGCTATCGCTTTATCACATTCGCCTAAACGCAAGCTCTGACATGCTTGATGTAATGCTACCAATGAGCTTGAACAAGCGGTATCAACGGCCACACTAGGGCCTTGTAAACCGAACGTGTAGGAAATCCTTCCCGTCGCTGTACTCGCAGCATTCCCTGTCCCTAAATACGCATCAATCGCATCTGTTGGCGTAGATCTCATTAATAAGTCTTCATAATCATGACTTGATAGCCCGATGAATACCCCGCTTAGCGATTGATTCAAAGTTTTTGGCTCAATTCCCGCGTCCTCTATCGCTTCCCTGGTCACTTCTAAGAGCAAACGTTGTTGGGGATCCAGGTACTCCGCTTCCCGGGGACTTATTTCAAAAAAATTCGCATCAAACTCTGCAATTGGCGAAGAAATAAAGCAGCTTTTGCGCGATACCATCTTTCCAGGTGCATCTGGATTGGGATCATAATATTCATCAATATCCCAACGTTCTTTGGGCACTTCAATACTACTATCAAAGCCTGCATCCAGTAATTTCCAGAATTCTTCTGGACTATTCGCGCCTCCAGGAAAACGACAGCTCATACCAATAATTGCAATCGGTTCACTCTGGCTAATATACTGAATATTGGATTTAATCTGGGGTAATTCTTTTATTTTTAATACACTGGCTATATAGGGCACTAAAGCATCTAAGGTTGGATAGTCAAACGTTAACGTATTGGATAAGGGCTCACCTATTAATCCTTGTAAGCGATTCTTCAACTCTAAGGCCATTAATGAGTCCATTCCCATTTCAAAAAAGCCTTTGCTTTCGTCCAACGCTTGTGTTTGTCCTAACACCTTCTTCACTTCTTGGATAATCGCTTGTTTTAATAACGCTTCGCGTTGTTCATTAACAGCTGCGCGTAGAGCTTGGATAAAATTAGAAGCCTGTTTCTGCTCGACTAAATTCTCTAACCAAGAAGGCATCTGTACCAAGCTCTCACCCACCACTTTCCAATCCGCATGGATAATTCCGAGTTGTGCAACCTCTTGCTTTAAGCCATACGTCAATGCAGCTAACGCCTCTTGAGTTCTTAACGGTTTCATTCCTTGACGCTCATGACTGGCGACTAAATCCTTCGCCATCCCAACTTCACGCCATGGGGCCCAGTTGATGCTCAGTGCTTTTAAACTTTGTTGCTGACGGTAATAGGCTAAGGCATCTAAAAAGCTATTGGCCATTGCATAATTACTTTGACCGGGTGAACCA
>JBIOEC010000061.1:0-6577 GCA_044445645.1 Gammaproteobacteria bacterium
GTTCAAGATCGGCGAAATAGTAAGGTTCCTCTCTGTTTTTAAAATAAACTCTCACCTTCAACATAAGGATTCGCCGCAGCGGGAGCCGCTCGAGAAGGCACTGTGCCTGGAGCAAAAAATTCTACTATGCCAGGTCCTGAGGTTACTTGCCCTGTACGCGAATCAATGCGCTTAGTAATAATATCGCTAGGCTGAGGCAGCGTATTTTCCGGCTGTCCTTCTAGGGCGACTTGCATAAAATCAATCCAGATTGGTAGAGCAAGATTCGATCCATACTCTCCTGTAGAAGCACTATCCTCATCAAATCCAGACCAAACTGTCGCCACAATATTAGCGTTATATCCCACAAACCAAGTATCACGCTGATCATTACTAGTACCTGTCTTTCCTGCGAGATCTTTACGACCTAAACTCTGCGCGCGAATAGCGGTCCCCTTGTTAATTACATCTTGCATCATACTGGTCATGATATATGCATTATCACTAGAAATAACTTGCGGTGCCTGATTTTCTCCATAGGTACTGACTTCTCCGGTTTCGCATCCCATGCAGGCGTGCGTTGGATTTGCAGTAAAAATTTCTTGGCCATTCACATCAACAATCGATCGCACATAATGTGGCGTTACAGCATAACCGCCGTTCGCAAATATTCCAAAAGCATTGGTCATTTGCAAAGGGGTCGTGACTAAAGTGCCTAGTGCCAAGGATAAGCCGTGCGGTAATTGGTCTTTAGTGAAACCAAATTTAGTAATGAAATCGACCGCATAACTAACACCAATCAGTTGTAGTAAACGAATGGATACTAAATTAAGCGATTTTGCTAATCCCACACGTATCCGTGTTGGGCCATAAAATTGGCGGGTATTGTTTTGCGGACGCCACCAGCCTACTGAATAATCATGCACCACAATCGGAGCATCATTTATAATAGTGGCGGCTGAATAGCCTTTATTTAATGCAGCCGAGTAAATAAACGGCTTAAATGCAGAGCCTGGCTGGCGCTCAGCTTGCGTGGCTCGATTAAATTTACTGAGTTGATAATTATAGCCACCCGTCAAGGCTAACAAAGAACCATCTTGTGGATTAAGTGCGACTAAAGCACCCTGAATTTTAGGCACTTGCGCTAAACGCCAAGACTCAACATCTTGATTTTTAACTAGACGCACGCGCACCACGGCGCCAGGCAATAAAAAGTCTCGAGCTTTATTTTGATCATAGGCTTTCGCCCACTTTAAATTATCCCACGATAATGTAATGGTTTTGCCATTCGCGAGTAAGGCTACTGCTGAATCGTCTTTCACGTTCAATATTGCTGCGGGCAGCAAGCTGTTCACGGTTGGGATCGCTTGCAATGATTGCTGCCAACGTGCCAAACTAACTTTATCTTGTAAATTAATCGCTTTCCATTGTTGTTCAGGTCCATGATAACCATGACGTTCCGAATAACCTTGTAGCCCATTTTGTAAAGCGTTATTCGCGGCTTGCTGTAAGCGGCTATCTACCGTGGTATAAACTTTGTAACCCACGTTATAAACATCTTCACCTAAATAACTGAGCAATTCTTGTAATACCATATCGCCTACATAAGGTGCTGGCACCGCAATATTCGCGCCATGGTAACGGGCAGCAATGGGAGAATCTACTGCCTTTTTAAACTCTGCTTCGGTGATAAATCCATATTCATACATACTTTCTAATACATGTTTGCGGCGTGCAAAAGCCGCTTTAGGATTACTAATGGGATTAATAGCCGAAGGTGCCTGCGGCAATCCGGCAATCATCGCCATTTCTTGCAACGTGAGTTGATTGAGTTTTTTTCCATAATAAACTTCTGCAGCAGCAGCCACTCCGTAGGCACGTTTACCAAAAAAAACTTTATTGAGATACAGCTCTAGAATTTCATCTTTGGTGAGCTCACGTTCAATTTTAAATGACAAAAGAATTTCGTTAATTTTCCGGATAAAACTTTTTTCGCGGGTAAGGAAAAAATTACGCGCGACCTGCATGGTAATAGTGCTGCCGCCTTGCGCACGATCCCCACCTGAGGTGAGTAGAGCCAAACTGGCACGTAATAGACCCCGAATATCCACTCCAGGATGCTGATAAAAACGACGGTCTTCGGTGGCCAGTACTGCGTTAATTAACTGCGGCGGAACATCCGCTAATTTAATAGGAATACGACGTTGCTCGCCATATTCTGCGATGAGTTGTTTATCTGCACTGTACACGCGCAATGGCACTTGCATACGCACGTCTTTTAACGTGTTTACATCGGGTAGTTGTTGCTGTAAGTACACCACTAAGAATAACGCAGCGATACCGGCAACCAAAGCGATACTAAAAAATACTCGGGTAATTGACCACATAATATGTAAGAAAAAACTGATATTTTGAAATTAACAGTAACTCTCGGCAAAATGCCAAGTAATTACTTCCTGGTTTTTATACGCGCTCGCTCCCTTAACAATCCCTCATCGCTTTGTATTTCATCATGTTTTTGACATATGCCAAGACTTTCGATAGGAATTGCCGGAAAATTAATATTGTGTTAATATTTCTGCTGATTCTCTAAAGGCTAAAACCACTATGAGCCCTTTTTTTCTGCGTTCTTCTACACCATTTTTGGCTATTGATGTTAGCAGCGAATCGCTGCAATTACTAGAGGTTCGCGTCACAAAAAATCGTTATCAATTGCAAAACTATTCAACACATCCTCTGCCTGCCAACTGTGTTATTCAGCAACGCATTTCTGATATTACAGCTTTTAGCCAAATTCTTGCCAATGCGGTTAATCAGTTTAAGCCGCGCGCTAAACAAGCGATATTAGCCTTACCCGTTAATCAGGTTATTACTAAAACCTTACCCATATTATCTCATTTATCCCCTAGTGAAGTCACTAAACATATTCAATATGAAGTACTGGCACAAATGCCTACTTCCACCGAGATCTATTGGGATTATGCTTATATTTCCGCTATGCCGCGGGGGACTAAGGCCACAACCCAAGAAATTTCTATTGTAATTGCTCAACAAACTTCGATAACGCCTTACTTACAAGCCTTTAATCACTGCCATCTTCCGTTATGTACGATCGATGTTGAAAGTTATGCATTAGCCCGCGCGTGGTGCTGGGCTTACTCCCACCAAACATCAGAGCCCAATTTACATGCATTATTGCTGCTGCGTGCTCAATTAATTACCCTGGTACTCATGCAAGGTAAGCGGGTTCTGTATGCGCGGGGTTGCCCAGTAGAGGCCCAGGTGCCTTATGACGTTGCATTACTGCCTTGTATACAGCAGTTATGGAGCACTTTGCCACTTAATCCAGATTGGCCAGCCATTACACAAATTGGTTTAGTAGGGGAGTGTGCGCAACAAACTTATGCAGCTTTATTAAGTGTGGAATTGGCTGTACCGGTGTTTTTGTTAGAACTAGGAAATGAGTTTCTGGCTGGACAAAAATTTTCCTTTATTGAACCTAGCAAGCTTTTTTTAAGTCTGGGACTGTGTTTGTGGGGAAAAGATGACTTTTAAGATCAATTTATTAGCAGATTATTGGCGACAGCAAAGGAAGCAGCATTGGCGCAAAATTCTCTATTCTTGCTTGATATTGCTGTTACTACTTAGTGCTGTAGGATTTTATTTGCATCAGCAGACGATTATGCAAATGCAATTACAGCAAGAAATTAGCGTATTACAAGGGCAACTTTCTGAGCTAGCAGTACCGCCCCCAGTTAATCTACCATTAGAAACCACACCCGCGGTTCCTATCGCCACCGGGGTTATTTCTTTACAACAAGCACAGATGGATATTCGCGAAGTATTACAACAAATTTCCGCCAGCGGTAATATGAATTTGCTACTACATGAAAGTGTACAAGGTACAGTAACGGTTAATTTTCAACAGCTTCCTTGGCGGGAAGCACTGAATGTTGTATTGGAGCTAGCCGATTTAGTCCTGGAACAGCGCGACAATATTATGTTAATCAGTTCTGCACAAGATGAATCTAAACGTTTAGAAGTGGTGTTACACCAGCAGCAGCAAAGTGAAGAACTACTGCCGCTTGAATCTCAATTGCTTTCTGTGCGTTACGCCAAGGCCGCTGAATTGGCTAAATTGTTGCAAGCCCCTGATCAAGAGTGGATGTCGAAACGTGGTACTGTGAGTGTAGATGAACGTACCAATACGTTAGTGGTGCGTGATTTACCCGCCAATTTACAACAGATTCAAGAGATGATCAGCCAACTGGATATACCCGTGCGACAAGTGGCGATTGAAGCGCGGATTATGAATGTGCAGGAAAGTTTTAGTAAAGAACTCGGTGTTTTATGGGAAATTACCGGTAGTGCGGGGATAGATAATGCCCAGCTGGCTACTTTATCCAATGACATCTTAATCAATTTAGAGCTACTCGCATTAGAAAATGAACACTTAGTAGAAGAATTAGCCCACCCACGATTGATCACCGCCGACCAACAAACTGCTATCATTCGGCAAGGTGAAGAAATTCCCTATCAGCAATCTGCAGAATACGGTGCCAGCACCATTAGCTTTAAACCAGCCGTTTTAGAACTACAAGTCACTCCGCATATTACTCCAGATGATCATATCATCTTAAAATTACTGGTAAAAAACGACACGCGCGGAGCACAAGCCTTAGCAGATAATGTGCCCATTATTACCACTAAAGAAATTCGCACTCAAGTATTAGTGCGGAATGGCCAAACCGTGGCTTTAGGCGGTATTTATACAATAGGGAAAAGCCAGCAAGAAGACCGGGTCCCAGTACTGGGGCGCATCCCTGGGTTAGGGAAATTATTCACGTATAAATCGGAGCTCGACGAACGTAAACAATTATTAGTATTAGTAACGCCTAAGATTATTGTAGAATAACATGACATCCCGCGGCTTAGTCTGCGGCATATTCGATTTGTCTGGATACTGCGCTAATTATAGCAATGCAATAATACTCGTTCTTTTACCTAGGAGCTTACATGCCAATTACCACTCTCAACGTAAATCTAGCTCAACATGGCTACCCCATTTATATAGGCCCGGATCTATTACATCAACCTGAATATCTACAGAAACATATTCACGGCAAACAAGTCATGATAGTCTCCAATACCCAAGTAGCGCCTTTATATTTGGCAACGGTGCAGAATGCCCTTACAAATTATCAATGCGATTCGATTATTTTACCCGATGGCGAATCCTACAAAACCTGGGAACAGCTTTCTACTATATTTACTGCCTTAATAGAACATCAACACCATCGCTCTACCACTTTAATCGCACTAGGCGGTGGCGTCATCGGTGATATGACCGGGTTTGCAGCAGCGGTTTATATGCGTGGAGTCAACTTTATCCAAATACCCACCAGTCTATTAGCTCAAGTCGATGCTTCTGTAGGTGGAAAAACTGCCGTTAATCATCCTTTAGGTAAAAACATGCTGGGGGCTTTTTATCAACCTCAATGCGTCATTATCGATCCATTAATGCTTAACACCTTGCCTAAACGCGAATTGCACGCGGGATTAGCTGAGATCATTAAACACGCCATCATTGCGGATCCTGCATTTTTTACCTGGCTAGAGCAACATATAGAAGCATTGCTCGCTCTGGATATGACTTATTTGCAATATGCTATTGAACGTTGTTGCCAGATAAAAGCGCATATCGTTGAGCAAGATGAACGTGAACAAAATATCCGTGCATGGCTGAATTTCGGGCATACATTTGCTCATGCTATTGAAACATTAACTGAATATGAGTGGTTGCATGGTGAAGCCGTAGGGGCAGGTATGGTATTAGCTGCGCAATTATCTCAGCAATTAGGCGATTTTTCAGCAGAGAACGTTGCCAGAATTACCCAGCTGATCCAGCGCGCGCAGCTGCCTACAGCCCTTCCTGCCTTTTCTGCAGAGGAATATCTTAATGTAATGCAGCGGGATAAAAAGAACGTTATGGGGATTACTTTTATTTTGCTGCATGATTTAGGGCAACCTTTTATCACTCACCAAGTAAAAAACCAGCAAATTAAGGAATTGATTGGTTAAACCCCTTAAAAAATAGCTCGAATTCGACTATAATTTAACAGCTTGTCATTCTGCGGCTGGTCCACGGGATCCGGGCAGAATGTAAGATCTCGCGTAATTACTCGGGCCCTAAGTATAAACTTGGAGAACCTTGCTACAAGGTGAGTAGTTACGATTTCACCTGGCTTCCACGGAAAACCGTAGATGGCAGTTTTTTGGGTAACAACTGGATGAAGTAACACATGGATAATTTTGATTGGTTAGAAGAAGAGAAAAAGAAGCAGAAACCACAAGCGCCGCAATGGCTGCGTGAATATTGGTTGCATATTACCGCCTTAGTCATTATTTTTGTTGTATTAATATTTCTTATTTTCAATCCGGCTTCAAAATCCGTTACCCATGAAAATGCTACTACATCAACCACGCTCACTACTAATCAAGGTGATAATAAACAGATTTTAATCCGCATGCCGGATAAATCCACTAAACTGGCCAATGCCGAACCTAACAACCCAGAGCAACAACAGCCTCAACAGAA
>JBIOEC010000062.1:0-6559 GCA_044445645.1 Gammaproteobacteria bacterium
AATTTTATACCAATTCCAGCTATTATAGCTCGCCGTCTTGAATACTCTCTACTAGTGGGCATCCTGTAACAATCAGGTTAGATGAAGCGACTAAATCGCAGATGTGTGAGGCGGTACTCGCCTTCCCAGCATTATTTGCATTTTGTAAGGCTGTTTCTATAATTTCATTAGGAACGTTACCACTCGCAACTTCCCAAACTTTATCAAACACTTTGTTTTGGCCGTATTGAGCCGAATCCCGCAAAAGATAATTCGCAATATTATCTTTGAGATCACTTCCGACCAACTCAAGAAGTTTAAGCCTCATTGCAATTTCCTGGCTTTGGTTTTCCATTCTAAGGATTCCATTTGGCACACCAGCATGGTAAAAAGCCATCCCAACATCGTATTCATCAATACTGTCACTCGCGGCTTGCCATAATTTTTCCACCAGGTCTTTTCTTCCATTCATGGAGGCAAAGATAAAAGCATTGCCTAACATTAAACTACTAACTTGGCTCTTTACACTATTCCATATCGTGATGATATCGCTTGCATCTTTATAGTCCAAAACCTTACCAAAACCAAGTGACACTGCTTGCTCAGAAAGCTTATCGTGATATTCATTAAAAATATCGGTTATGAGTGCGACATTTCCCTGACCACAAGCCACTACAAAAGCCCCTTCATATACTTCTAAAGGCAAATCATTTTGACCTTCTAACATCGATTTATTGTATCCAATAAGAAGAGATTCTACATCTTGGTTAGCGCTTAGTTGAGTTAGGAAATTGTTAGTCATAAAGCCCTCAAAAAAAGTTATGCACGAAGGATACGCCTTTACAATCATTTTGCAATGACGATTATTTAGGTATACTCTCAAGGACGAGTAATTTTAGAAAAAACATGAGTGAACTTAGGATTGCAGGAATTAACATTGAAAAAGGCCAACGTAAACGCGTTGTTTTGCCAGTTGCAAGGTTATTTGATCATACTGGCATGCATATTTCAGCAGAAGTAATTCGCGGCAAAGAAGATGGCCCCACCATGTTTGTTTCCGCTGCAATTCATGGCGATGAATTAATTGGTGTTGAAATTGTCAAACGCTTGCTCGAAAAGAAAAAAATCCAGGAAATTAAAGGGACATTAATTGTCATACCGATTGTGAATCCATTTGGCTATAATACTAATAGCAGATATTTACCTGATCGCAGAGATTTGAACCGGAGCTTTCCTGGATCATCAGAAGGCTCGATGGCGGCACGAGTCGCCCATACATTCCTCAATGAGATTGTCTATAAATGCCACTACGGAATTGACATTCATAGTGGAGCTATCCACCGCGAAAATTACCCCCAGATTCGCTTGGGATTTGATGACCCAGAAGAAATGAAACTAGCCCAAGTCTTTGGCGCCCCGGTGATAATAAATTCGCCCCTAAGAGAAGGTACTTTGCGCCAAGCTGCTCACGACAAAGGCATTAAAACGTTGCTGTATGAAGCAGGTGAAGCACTGCGTGTGGATGATCACTGCGTTGTCGTTGCTATTGCGGGAATCCTTAATGTCATGGAAGAAATTGGCATGCTAGCAAAGGATGAAGATAACTTCCACTCTAACACCATGATGGTAGCTAAAACTTCATTTTGGATGCGTGCCCCAGTAAGCGGCTCGCTGCGCGCCTTAAAAAAACTTGGTGCATTTGTGCAACCTGGAGATATTTTAGGAGTAATCACCGGACCATTCGGCGATGATAAAACCAATATCGTTGCTCACAAAGCTGGGATTATTATTGGCGGCGTGACTATGCCACTCGTTAATCGCGGCAATGCACTATTTCATATTGCCACCCTTGAAGATATGAAAGTTGTTGACGATAAAGACATTATCTTCGATAAAGATATTGATATCGAAAACGAAGATTACTTCAGGAGAACCCCTTAATGCTGATTTCAGAGATTATTCAACTTATAGCAATTGTAATTTTGCTATGCTTCTCTGCTTTGTTCTCGCTTTCTGAAATTGCTATTATTGGTGTCTCAAGGTCAAAGATTTATAAGCTAAAATCAGAGGGAGATAAACGCGCAATTAAGCTTACCAAGCTCCGTGAAAATAAAGAAAGTTTAATCGGCGCAATATTACTTTGTAACACCTTAGTAAATGCCGCAGCAACTTCCATTGTCACCAGCTTGGCAATTGATTATTTCGGCGATAATGGCGAAGCCCTTCTGGTCGCAACATTAGCTATCACGTTACTCATCCTGTTTTACGCAGAAATTTTACCTAAGACCTATGCGGTGAGGAACTCCGAGAAAGTCGCGCTGTATACTGCAGGATTTTATTTGGGTCTGGTTTGGCTTTTAAAACCCTTTACCAGCAGCATACAAGTATTGGTTAACTTAATGCTTAAGACCTTTACTTCAGCTAGTTCTAAGCTTGATTTTTCAGGAATGGATATGATTAAAGGTGCGGTGGAAATGCATCACGAAGAAGGTATTGTAATCCCCGAGGATAAGTACATGCTTGGTGGACTAATTGATTTAGAAAAGATCTCAGTTGATGAAGTAATGCTTCATCGCAATCAGATTAAGTCGATATCAATTGATAAAAAAGCTCCCCAGATAATTGACTTTATTTTTGATAATAGTCATTCAAGAATCCCCATTTGGAAAGGTGAGCCCAGCAACGTTATTGGCATTCTCATTCAGAAAGATCTCTCAAAATTACTTAAAACTAAACCGCTAAGCGAGGTCACCACCCAGGATATCAAGCACATTCTGCGCAGGCCATGGTTTATTCCCAACCTTACCAATCTAAAAATCCAATTGCAGTCCTTCCGCGAAAACCAAACGCATTTTGCACTGGTTGTAAATGAGTATGGTGAACTACTTGGACTAATTACCCTCGAAGACATTTTAGAAGAAGTAGTGGGACAGATCGAGGATGAATATGATGATAAAACCTCCCCGATACAAAGGCGCGTTGGTAATGACTCTGCAGTCGTGTTAGGTGACTTATCAATTCGCGATTTAAACCGGGAAATGCATTGGGAAATTAGCGATGAACACGCTGCAACTATAGGTGGCCTCGTTCTCCATCTCGCCAAAGGAGTTCCTGCCGTGGGTGAGAAATTTAAATTTGGTGGATTCACACTAAAAGTGATCAAACGTCACCACAACACCATCACTAAAGTTTATATCAAACACGCGAAGAAAACCGCTTAAGCTACTTTCGCAGGTAGATCATCTTCTAAAGTAAATATTTTTGCCGAGTCGTTGTACGAAAACACGTCACCAAATCGCCCCCAGCTGATAATTATCTCAATAATATCGGTGGCTTTGGCAGTCTCAAAGTTGTTTTCCAACTCTTTTAAAAACACCATCATATCCACTTGTTTTTCCGGACTTTCTTGCAGCGTACGCCTTATATAAGCTGCTAGCGGAACATTTTCAATCAAGTGTTTACCAAATATTTTTTTACGCATCAGAATATCTGCATCCGCATACATCCTACCCGCAGCTGTAAGATGAACATCCCCACCCTCAACTATGGCGAATTTAAACAGCTGTATTCCCTCAAGGATTGGGAATAATTCCTCAGCTGTAATTTGCAGCGATTCCGACAATCGTGGCAGATCAGCATTGCCATTAAATGGAGCGGTATGGATCATTTCAACGATACCATTGATTTTATTTACTGAGACAAAAGGTAATAAAGAAACTTGCCCCCATTTAGTTTTAACCGATTGCTCAACAATTCTAGTGGTAGTCATGATAGTATAAATATCATCAACTAATTCCCTAAACGCTGGATCAAATTTATTTCGAGGGTACTTTAGTTCAATCTCAAAATCGGTAACGATTTTACCAGGATTTGAGGAAAGGATGATCACGCGGTCGCAAAGAAGCACCGCTTCTTCAATGTTATGCGTAACAATAATAATTGATTTTAACTTTACCTTCTCCAACATCCACAGGTCAATAAACTCAGACTTCAAAGTATCTGCCGTTAGCACATCTAAAGCTGAGAATGGCTCATCCATGATCATCAATTCAGGATTTACCACCAGTGCACGGGCAAAACCTACCCGTTGCCGCATCCCACCTGAAAGTTCCCGCGGGTAGGCAGACTCATACCCATCCAAACCAATCAAGCTAATCGCCTCTAGTGAGCGCTTGGTTACGTCTTCTTTAGGTAAGTTTTGTATGGTTAATCCTATTGCGACATTTTCAAGTACGGTCAGCCAAGGAAACACCGCACAAGATTGAAAGACCATCGATAACCCATCATAGGGCTGAGTCACTCGGTCACCTCGATAAAGAACCTCGCCTGAACTTGGCTGAATTAGGCCAGCAATCATCCTGAGTATGGTGGATTTTCCAGAGCCAGAACGCCCTAAAATACCAACGATCTCTCTTTCTTTAATAGAAAAATTAATATCCTCTAAGACCGAAGAATAATCATCTCCCTTGATTTTGAAACCTTTGGAGACATGTTTAATTTCAAGTATCGGAGCTTTGGGATCCATAATTTTTCCTCTAATCTAAATGATTCATTTTTACCGCCTTGTAATATAGCGGGCGCCACAATAATTTATTAAATACCACCACATAGGCACACATCACAAATATTCCCAGTGCAATATGGCTAAAATCACCGGCAGTAGTTTTTTGAGTAATGTAAGAACCAATGCCTGTGGCAAATAAGTTTGTGCTTCCCCAACTTACCGCTTCCGCAACAATACTGGCATTCCACGCCGCACCTGTTGCAGTAAGCAGGCCAGTAATCAAGTAGGGGTAAATGCCAGGTAATGCTACTTTCCTCCACCATAAAAACCCTTTGATTTTAAATATGGTGCTTGCCTCATTTAGGTCGTTAGGTATTGCACTTGCTCCAGCAATCACGTTAAATAAAATGTACCACTGAGTTCCTAAAATCATTAACGGGCTTAGCCAAATATTAGGATCAGCTTTAAAGTGCAGAATTAAAATTACCGCAATGGGGAAAAATAAATTGGCTGGGAATGCCGCCAAAAATTGAATGACTGGCTGAACTCTTTCGGCCAACATTGGTCTTAGACCAATGTATACTCCTATTGGAACCCACACTACAAATGAAATTGCAATCATAGCCATGATTCTAATTAAGGTTATAAAACCCAAATAAGTCACCTCCACCACTTCGCTGAAAGCGATTTTATGATAAAAGAAATGGACGATCTCTTTTACTATGAACGCCCATATCAGCACGATCACTAAAAACCATATGATATTATCCACCCATTCAATCAGCACCTTTTGTTTTTCAGATACCTTAAAAAAGCTTTTATTACGACGCGTTTTAATTGTTAACGCATCGTCAATTTTGCTAACGATAGCAACAATATATGCGATTAGCTTATGCAAATACGACGCCCGCTGAAATAATCTTTCTATGAGGGAGGTGCTCTTAATCTCGGAGGCAGTTAACTCACAGCGAAATTTATCCGCCCAATTTACCATCGGCCTGAATATCATTTGGTCATAAAGCAAAATAACGATAAACATTGCCAAAATCGCGTATCCCACACAGTAGAGTTCTTTTTGCTCGATTGCCATGGCAATATATGAACCTATTCCTGGCAGGGTATATTTGGTAGCTCCCACTGAAACCGCTTCAGATGCGACTATAAAAAACCAACTTCCGGACATCGACATCATTGTATTCCAAATTAGCCCTGGCATGGCAAATGGCACCTCCAAAGTCCAAAATTTCTTCCATGCTGATAAATGCATTACTTCTGCAGCATCTTGCAGATCCTGCGGGATTGTTTTAAGTGACTGATAAAAGCTAAACGTCATATTCCAAACTTGTGAGGTAAATATCACAAATATGGCGGCCATTTCCAACCCCAAAGCACTGCCGGGAAATAGTGCCATAAAGCCCGTAACTGTAAACGAGATATAACCAAGTATCGGTATGGACTGAAGAATATCTAAACTCGGAATGATAATTGACTCCGCTTTTTTGCTTTTAGCCGCAAGCGTTGCCACAATTAGCGTAAATATTATGGATACCACAACCGCAATCAGCAATCTCATTACCGACATCAAGGCGTAGTAGGGTAAATTAGTTGGCTCCAGTGAAATTGCCGTCTGTTCGACCACTTCAATTTTAACCGAGATATTTTCAAGCCCAACGGTAAGTAAAATAAAAGCACCCATGATTATGATATACGCAAGCGAATCGTACATCGCACTCGAATATTTCATCTCTTTAAATTTGCTAGCAAGTATCTGATTAGTAAACATTTAGCTCTACGTGAATCTAAGTGGTTCTTTTATAAGTAATAGAAGCTATTCCTGGGTGATTGTCTAGTGGAAAATCAGACCAGATCAAAGGCCGACTTACATTCTTCAGTGGACTACCCATCCATTTGCATTATTATGTCCACGCGATCATCTCCATCACTTCGAGGGATAATGCGGTTAATCATATACGTACATGACAAAACTTGAGGATTTGCATTCTTGGCTACTCGTAAATAGTTTTTTAGCTCATCTAACAGGCGTGGGTAAGCCTTGTAACCCGCATAAAACCTGGA
>JBIOEC010000063.1:0-6534 GCA_044445645.1 Gammaproteobacteria bacterium
CTATAGAGCTGAAAATTAGCACTTCCCTATTTTTACAACAGCTTGTTACGTTACCCCGAGAAGAACAAGAAGCCATGCTGGCAAAGGCCGTGAAACAAGAAGTGAAGAAGGTATTAGAATTACCTCCTACAGAAGCGATTGGGGACACTCAAGGTTTTTTCGAAATGGGTATGGATTCACTCATGGCATTAGAGTTGAAAAACCGTTTACAAAACTTGATAGGGCAAAGCTTACCTGATACGTTAGCATTTGATTATCCGACGATTGATAAGTTGGTGCTTTATTTAAGCGATATTTTAAAAATAAAAGAATTAATTCCGATTAAACCTCGTCCTCAGACTATTAGCGTTTGTGAGCCCATAGCAATCATTGGTATGAGTTGTCGTTTTCCAAAAGGCGGTAATAATCCAGAGGAATTTTGGCAATTATTAGCAGAAGGAGTAGATGCAGGTTCCGATATACCACCAAGCCGTTGGAATATGGGAGAGTATTACTCTGCTGATACTCAAGAGATTGGTAAGATTTATACTAAGCGCGCCGCTTTATTAAATGTCCCTATTGAAGAATTTGATGCACGCTTTTTTGGTATAAGTCCGCGTGAAGCAGAATACTTAGATCCACAGCAACGCTTATTATTAGAAACCAGCTGGGAAGCCTTAGAAGATGCTGGCATTGAACCTAAGCAATTACAGGAAAGCCCTACCAGTGTTTTTATTGGTATCTACAACACCGATTACCGTGATGTATTAACGCAATATGTGAAAACAGACGATTTAATCCCCTATCTCGCGACGGGGAATTCCGGCAGTACTGCGGCGGGCCGCTTATCCTATACTTTAGGTTTAAAAGGGCCCTGCTTGGCCATTGATACTGCATGCTCGTCTTCATTGGTGGCTTTACATGAAGCCTGCTCCTCTTTAAAAATTGGAGAAAGTGAATTGGCGATTGCAGGTGGTGTCAATGTGATTTTATCACCACAGGCCATGGCGCTTGAGTGCAGTATGCAAATGCTATCCCCTGAAGGTCTGTGCAAAACCTTTGATAAAGATGCCAATGGTTTTATGCGGGGTGAAGGCTGTGGGATTGTGATCCTTAAACGTTTAAGTGATGCGCAACGCGATAACGACCGCATATTGGCAGTGATCGACAGCAGTGCGGTGAATCAAGATGGCGCTTCAAGTGGCTTAACCGTACCCAATGGTCCCTCCCAAGAAGCGGTTATTCAAAGCGCTTTACATCAAGCAAAATTAGAGGCAAAGGATATTGATTATATTGAAGCACATGGTACTGGCACGAGTTTAGGCGATCCAATTGAAATCAATGCACTCAGCAATGTGTTTAAGAATAGAGAACATCCATTAATCATTGGCACGGTCAAAACCAATATTGGCCATTTAGAAGCGGCATCAGGTATAGCCAGTGTAATTAAAACCATTCTGTCTTTGCAGCACGAACAGATACCGCAACATTTGCATTTTAAGGAAATAAATCCTGCGATTCATCTGCAAGATATCCCCGCGCAATTGCCACTACAAAATATGCAGTGGCCGAAACAAGAAGGACATGTGCGTCGAGCAGGGATTAGTAGTTTTGGCTTTAGTGGCACGAATGCGCATATCATATTAGAGGAAGCGCCTGAACAGGACTTCACACAAGTAAGACAGCCACTACCAAAAACCGAGTTTCATCGTGAGAGATTTTGGTTCAAGAGTTCTCGCAAAATAGTTATGCCTGGCGAGTTTCAGATCAGTGCTCACCCTTTTTTGGGTGCAGCCTTAGATTCATCAGTTTTATCATCCCGGGTTTATCAATCCGTTTTATCATCAAACACGGTACCATTGCTCAATGACTATATATTTTATGGCGTACCGGTTTTTGCGTTTTCCGCTTATCTCTCCACCGTTATTGAAGCGATAGCATCTGAAAATCATTTTGCTTCTTTTGATTTAACTCAAATTAACGTAGAGCGACCTCTGTTGTTTAAGATAAATACTTTTCAAATTTTACAAACCATATTTTCTACAGTTGATTGGCATGAAAATACAATTAATGTTTTAGTTCAATCACGTCCTTCAAAGCAACCTGGAGAATGGGAGACTCATTTTACTGCCCGATTGGCTCATGATAATCCCGAAACAAAAGTAACTTTTGATCTCGCGGAACTCAGAGCAAGTGCTAAAAGAGAGGTATCTGGCGACGACGTCTTTGCAGAAGCATTGCTTAATGATATGGCCTTGGGTTTAGGATTTCGCTGGTTACATAGATGTTTTGTCCTTAAGGAAGGGGTTTTGGCACAATTAAAACAACCTCAGACAGATAGTTTAGGGGAAGCCGTAAGGCACTCGGGCTATCTGGATGCAGGTTTTATGCTAGGTGCTACTCGTTGTTTGCAAAATCAACACCAGGGCGTTTTTGTCCCTATCTATCTAGAAAAATTGCATATCGATTTACAGGCATCTCCCGGAATGTGGGTGTATGTGAAATTAGTTAAAACTAAAGAACTGCAACATACTTGCACAATTTTTTGGTTGAATGACAGAGGTGAGTGTATTGACTACGCGCATGAAGTTAATTTCAGATATGCACCAAAGGAGCGTTTATTACAAACACTAGAGAATAGAAAATCAATTGATGAACTATCATATGTCACAGCATGGAATAAAGTCATATTGGAAGAGACGTCTGACGAGCTGCAAGGAGATTGGCTATGTTTAACGCACAGAAGCGATGCTCCTTACTGGCAGAAATCTCGCGACAACCTGAATATCATTTCACATCCTATTACAGATATACGTGACTTGGAGGCTTGTCAACAACTTATTTCTGAATTTAAGGAACGAGAATATTCTATTGTTTACGAGATACGTGCGGATAAAACTCTAGATAACCCATTAGCTGAAGATACATATCAATTACTGTTATTACTGCAAGCATTAGTATCACTTGAATCACTGAATAAAATTAAACTCTATGTCCTCACCCATCATGCACAACTGATGCCAGGGTGTAAAGTTAATCTTCGTCAATGTCCGATTAGCGCTTTACTTAAAACTGCGGAAGTTGAGCACCCTCTTTTACGCTTTACTCAAATTGATTGCACAGAGAAAGATGGCGATCTTCTACATAGAATTTTCGCCTTAGCAGAACCTGAATCTTTTTATATCATCGAAGAAAATATATGTTATGTACCACGTTTAATAAAAGCAAATGAAGCACAAACTAAGTCGCCTATGGAATGGCGTATCCCTGCAGAAGATAAATCTAAACTATCGATTACCAGCGATGCTTATTTAATCACCGGCGGTACAGGAGGATTAGGTTTAGTGGTTGCTCAATGGCTGATTCAGCAAGGCGCCAAAATGCTGTGGTTGATTTCCAGACATGGGGCGAATGATACCATTTCTACTGAACTACAAGCTCTTATGCAAACGGGCGCAGATATTCGAGTATTATCGGCAGACGTTGGAGAGCATCAGGAAGTAAAAGAAATTATAAAGCAGATTAAAAGCCATTCTGTCCCTCTTAAAGGTATTTTTCACTTGGCAGGAGTTTTAGACGATAGATTATTATTAGATCAAACCAAGGAACATATTGAAAACGTATGGCGGGCAAAAGCAATAGGTGCATGGAATTTACATGAGTGCACAGAAGGCTTGAATTTAGAGTTATTTGTATTGTTTTCTTCAATTACTTCCATATTGGGCTCTCCTGGCCAAGCCAATTATGCTATGGCCAATGCCTTTCTGGATGGATTGGCATATTATCGGTATCAATTAGGATTGCCCGCCATTAGTATTAATTGGGGACCTTGGAGTGAAACTGGTATGGCAGTTGTACTCCAGAATCGTATGCAGAAATTGGGGATAAATAGTTTTACGAATGAAGGAGGTTCTGCATTACTTACTCATATGATTGATCATCCTTTTATTCAGGAAATGTTTTTAGATATAAACTGGACACGATTTTCTAAAGAGCGCTTACGCATTCCCATGTGGTTAAGTGAAATCGTGCAAAGTCAAATTAGCCCTAAGGGCGAATTAGTCATTTTACTGCAAGAAACTTCACCTGAACTACGCAAAGATCGTTTGCGAGACGAGTTAAAACACTTGGTGAAGCGCACGCTCGGGATGCCAGCTGAAACTTCTCTTAATGAAGAGGAAGGTTTTTTCAACTTGGGCATGGATTCTCTAATGGCGATGGAGTTAAGTAATCGAGTACAGCAAGCCGTTGGTAGTGATTACCCCATAGCAGCAGCAGAAATTTTTAATTATCCCTCTCTAGATAAATTATCGGACTTTATCGCCAACCGTATTGGCCTTGAAGGCTTAGTGACACCTAAAGCCAAAGAATTCAAAGTGGAACGTGCCACATCTCAGGCTGAGCCAATAGCGGTAATTGGCATGGGTTGCCGTTTCCCTGGCGGGGCAAATAGCCCAGAAGAGTTTTGGACATTACTGCGGCAAGGTTATGACGGAATTAGTGAAGTGCCCAAAGATCGTTGGGATATGGATGCCTATTATGATCCTGATCCACACGCGCCAGGAAAAATGCGAGTAAGAAAAGGCGGCTTTTTGCAATGGCCGGTTGATCAGTTTGATGCGGAATTTTTTAGAGTCAGTCCAGGACAGGCACAAATGATGGATCCGCAACAACGCTTAATTTTAGAAGTTACCTGGGAAGCCTTAGAAGATGCAGGTATTCCACCTAAAACTTTAAAAGATACCGAAATAGGTGTGTATGTGGGCGTTTGGCATTCCGACTATGCAGATTTATTGGCAAAACACGCTTCGACAGAAGGTATTAATCAATTTACTAGCGGGACAACATTAAGCAGTACCGCAGGAGATGTGTCTTTTTATTTTGGACTCACAGGGCCCTGTTATGCAGTAGATACCGCCTGTTCCTCTTCATTAGTAGCATTGGATGGCGCGATAAAATCATTGCGATTAGGTGAGTGTGAACAAGCGATTGTGGTAGGATCTAATTTAATGCTGAGTCCAGATGTCACCATTGGTCTTGATAAAGCAGGGATGTTATCGCCAGATGGATATTGCAAGACATTTGATGAAAGTGCAAATGGCTATGGGCGTGGGGAAGGAATTGGAGTGGTGATTTTGAAACCACTTAGTCGCGCGCAAGCGGATAATAATCGAATTTATGGTGTCATAAGAAGCTCACGAATCAATCATAACGGTCCATCCAGTGGAATTACAGTCCCAAATGGCGTGGCGCAAGCAAATTTAATTCAGCATGCACTATCCGATGCTGATGTTAAACCTGAAGAAATCGATTATATAGACGCTCATGGTACTGGCACTGCACTTGGGGACCCAATAGAAGTGAGTGCTATTCAATCCATATACATGGGACATCGCCTTAACAATCCATTATTCATAGGTTCAGTGAAAAGTAACATTGGGCATTTAGAAGCCGCCGCTGGGATAGCAAGTTTGATAAAAGTATTGCTGGCCATGAAAAATGAAGAGATTCCTCCCAATCTTCATTTTAATAAGCCCAACCCCAAAATGAATTTGTCGGCCATTCCTGCCATTGTTCCTACGTCACTTATTCCTTGGAAGCACAGTGAAAAAAGAAAAAGAAGGGCCGGAGTAAGTTCATTCGGTGCAACAGGGATTAATGCTCATATCATTTTAGAAGAAGCGCCCTTATCTGAAAAAATAGCTATCCCCGCAGAAGTCCAAGCAACGCTTGATAAGCAACAACATATGCTAATGATTTCAGCTAAAACCGAAGAAGCCTTAGCTGCACAGATTCAACATTACGTGGACTACTTAAAAAAGACGACAGATACTATTTATAATATCTGTTACACCAGTCAAATCGCTCGAGAAAAATTTGAAAAACAAATTGTAGTGGCGGGAAAAACCATTGATGAACTTGTCGAAAATATTGACGCAAAAAAATATCTGCGTGAAGAAGAATTAAAAACATCAGGTTGTTACTACCACGATGATATCAAAACCTACTTGCAGAAAGTCCCATTACCAACGTATCCCTTTCAACGCCAACATTATTGGTTGAATGCATTAAAGCATAAGAAAAAAGGGGCTGCAATGGGCGAAGAAATACATCCATTATTGGGTGTGCAGTTGCCCACTATTGTAAACCACAAAGAAATGGTTTTTGAACAGCACATGGATTTAGGTGAGAATGCTTTATTCTATCTCAATGATCATCGCATTTTTAACCATACCATTTTCCCTGGAGCAGGTTATGTGGAATTGATGTTGTCGGCATCGCAGTTTAATAAAGGTCGTGAGTCGACGTCAGTCATTGCATTAAAAAATATTAGTATAGAGCTACCATTGACCTTACATGAAGATAAAGCGACACGTATACAGACCCTTGTGAGATCGGATGAGAGCGGTGCGCAACATATTTCCATTTATAGTGAATCATTTGAAAGCGGCAATGCAGAAGAAAGTACGGTATGGCAATTACATGCGGAAGGCGAAGGAGATTTTGATGTTAAAGGTTCCTTGTTAATAGACATATCGTTGTCAGGATTAAAAA